>JAJRCS010000225.1 GCA_028678815.1 Methanomicrobiales archaeon
GGGGTATGCGGATTACCGTGCGGACCTCATCATCGCCGCGGGCGAGAGGCGGGAGATCTCGGCCCTGCTCCGGCCCCTCACCCCCACTCCGGCGGGCACCATGCCCACCACCACCACGCCGGCCGCCGGGAACCCCCTCCCTGTCCTCGTACCCGTGGGGGCTGGGATCCTCGTCATCCTTGGATGCCGCCGGTCCTGATGGGACAACCGGCAGGCTCCAAGGGCAAGGGGAATGATTATCCCCCCTCCGGATAACCCACCCGTATGGCACGGAAGCTCGCAGCCGTCATGATCCTCCTCCTCCTCGCCCTCGCCCTCGGGGCAGGGTGTGCCGCACCGGGCAGCAGCGGGGGGGGCCAGGCTACCCCCCCACAGGGCGGGACGCAGGGATCGGGGGGCGCCTTCTCCCCGGGCCCGGTGGTAACGGTCCCCCCGGGCTTCGAAGTGGAGTACCAGGTGAATAAGAACATGATCTCCACGAATCCCACTATCGATGTCTTTTACCGGGGAGGCAAAGGCCAGCTCTTCCTTCAGAAGCTCCTCGTGGAGGTGCAGAAATCAGATGGGAGCATCCAGTCCGGGGAGCTTGTACGGGTCGGAACTGAGCAGATAAAGGTGGGAGACAAAGTCACCATCCGGGGAACGACGGGGACCGACCGCGTGGTGATTACGGTTACCCTCGTGAACAAGGATTACAAGATCCACGACCAGCTCTACGAGTTCAAGACACGGCAATGAAGACACTCGTCGCGTTCTACAGCTGGCAGGGCCACACCGGGAAGGTGGCAAAGGCCCTGGCCACCCGGACCGGGGCCGACCTCGTGCAGATCGAGGCCGAGAAGGAGTCGGGCATGTTCGGGAAGGCCACGGGGGCCATGCTCGGCCGGGCTGCCCCTATCCGGCCCTGCAAGACCGACCTCTCCGGCGTGGACTTTCTCGTCCTCGCGAGCCCGGTCTGGGCCGGGAAGGTCCCGCCCTATGTGAACCGGTACATCGAGCTCCTCTCGAACACCTCGGGGAAGCCCTTCTCCCTTGTCGCCGAGATGGGGAAGAGCGGGGCTGAAAAGGCCATCGCCCACATGCGGAAGCGCCTGGAGGCGAAGGGGATGCAGTTCGTCTCCTCGGCCGCGACCCTCGAGTCCGAGGTGGACATGGGCTCCTTCATGCCGAAGATCGAGGAGCTCGCAAAGACGATAGTTGCGAAGTGAAACGGGAAAAAAAAGGGGAAGACAGGCCGGTTCAGACCTTGTCGATGTAATCCGTGGGCCGGGGCATCTCGAGCTTGAGTCCCTTCCGCTTCCGGATGTCCATGACCACGTCCTTCAGGATGTTCGTGGGGACCACGTCGAAGCCCGCGAACTCGGTGGACCACATGGCCCGGCCCTCGGTTGCGGACCGGAGTTCGCTGGCAAACCCGAAGAGCTCGGCGACCGGTGCCCTCCCGGTCACCACGAACTGGTCCCCCTCGGTCTGCATGTCAAAGACCTGACCCCGCCTGCCTTGGATCTGGGAGGTGGCGGCTCCCATCTGCTCCTGGGGGACATTGATCTGGATCTTCTGGTAGGGCTCCATGAGCACGTCGCCCGCGATGAGCATGCCGGCCTTCACGGCGGCCCGCACCGCCGGGATGACCTGGGCAGGGCCCCGGTGGATGGCGTCCTCGTGGAGCTTCACGTCCACGAGCTTCACCTTGAGGTTCATGACCGGCTCGTCGGCAAGGGGCCCGCCCCCCACGGCCTCGTGGAAGGCCTCGAGGACCAGTTCCATGGTCTCGTTCAGGTACTGGACCCCCTTCGTCATGTCGATGAAGACGTTCGTCCCCTCGATGTCCTTGATCCCCTTGGCCTCGTCCTTCTCGAAGCCGGCCTTCATGAGGACGGTCCGGCGCTCCACCTCCATCATGTTCATGGAGATCTCGCCGTTCCGGATGGCGTCCACCACGGCCTGGGGGAGGGGCGAGAGGTCCAGGTAGAACCGGTTGTGCCGGTTCGGGGATTTCCCTTCCACATCGCTCGCTGTCCCCGACACCGTCTCCCGGTACACCACGATGGGCTCGGAGGTGACGATCTCGACCCCCTTGTCCCGTTTGATCCGGTGGGTAATGATCTCGAGATGGAGCTCCCCCATGCCGCTGATGAGATGCTCCCCCGTCTCCTCGTTGATGGAGACCTTCACCGTCGGGTCCTCCTTGCCCACCTGCCGGAGAACCTCGACCAGCTTGGGGAGGTCCTTCATGTTCTTGGCCTCGACGGCAACGGTCATAACCGGCTCGCTGTAGTGCTTGAGGGACTCGAAGGGGGTCATATCCATGAGGTTGGTCACCGTGGAACCCACGATGGCGTCCTTGAGGCCGGTCACGGCAATGATGTTCCCGGCCGGGATCCCGCCCTCCACCTCGTTCCGGTCGGGGCCCATGAAGATCCCCACTGACTGGAGCCGGTTGCCCTTCTTGGCCGTGCCCATGACAAAGAGCTCCATGCCCCGCTGGACCTTGCCGGAGAAGAGCCTTCCCGTCGCCACCTCGCCCGCGTGGGGGTCGAAGGAGATGTCGGTGACCATGAGGCAGACCGGACCGTTCGGGTCGCAGGTGAGCATGGCCTTCCCCTCGGGGGTGGTCTTGTCCCCGTGCCAGATGACGTTGATACGCCGCGTCTGGGCTTCCAGGGGGTTCGGGAGGTGGTGCACCACCATGTCGAGGATCACGGAGCAGAGGGGGCTCTGCTTCGCGAGCCATTTCTGGTCATTGTCCCGGCACTTGTTGTACACGTCCTTGAAAGAGACATTTGATTTCTTCATGTACGGGACGGAGACCGCCCACTTGTAGAGGGCCGACCCGAAGGCCACGGAGCCGTTCGCCGCGTCGATCTTCCAGCCCTTCTGGTACATCTCCTCGTTCATGCCCCGGATGAGCTTGTTGATCTTGTCGATGACCTTGCCGAGCCGGATCTGCATCTCGGTCTCATCGACCTTCAGCTCGTTCACGAGCCGGTCGACCTTGTTGATGAAGAGGATGGGACGCACCTGCTCCTTGAGCGCCTGCCGGAGCACGGTCTCGGTCTGGGGCATGGGTCCCTCAACCGCGTCCACGAGGACGACCGCGCCGTCTACGGCCCGCATGGCCCGGGTCACGTCGCCCCCGAAGTCCACATGGCCGGGGGTATCGATCATGTTGATCAGGTACTCCTGGCCCGCGTACTCGTGGACCATGGAGACATTCGAGGCATCGATGGTGATGCCCCGGGCCTGCTCCATCTCGTCCGAGTCCATGAAGAGCTGCTTCCCTGCGAGCTCCTCGCTGATCATCCCCGCGCCCGCGAGGAGGCTGTCGGAGAGGGTCGTCTTCCCGTGGTCGATGTGGGCAACGATCCCGATGTTCCGGATGTGCTCGGGCTTGTCCATCAGGGTGGTTACCCTTTGTACAATTTTTTCTGCTCGGGTCATGGTATCACGTCGAAAAAAGGATGGTTCCTTACCGGGAGGCCTTCGCGATCCGCTCGCGCTCCTCCCGCTTGGTCACGGAGTAGCACTTCGAGTCGCCCCGGGCCGCGGCGATGAGCTCATCGGCGAGGACCTCGGGGACATGCTTCTTGCTCTTGTGGGAGGCCGTGTACACCCCCTCGCAGATGAACCTGATGGCCGAGTTCACCCGCCTGAGGGGCGCGGTATCCACGGACTTGGGGACATTGATGCCGCCGTACTTGAGCCGGACGGTCTCCTCCCGGGGGCCTGCCTGGGAGATGGCATCCAC
>JAJRCS010000089.1 GCA_028678815.1 Methanomicrobiales archaeon
GCCCCGGTGGCGAAGATCGGGAAGGTCATCGCCTACTCGGGCGCGCTCCCGCCCGACGCCCGGTGGGAGAATCACCCCTGCTGCGTGCTTGCCGCCCGGACCGACCTCATGGGCCGCAACCCGGCTCTCGTGAATGATCTCGGGGCCGTGACCATCCTGGCCACCCAGTACATCACCGATCATCCGGATGAGTCCGCGGAGATCGTCGCGGACTGGCTCGCAGGGAAGGGCAACTTCACCTACGGGAACGTCACCGTCTCGTCGGTGGATGTCCTGAACCGGGCCTTTCCCACGGTGAAGTTCGTGAACGAGCCCACCGAGGAGTGGATGAACGGCCAGGTGGAGTTCATCTATGCCCTCCGGGAGCTGAAGGCCCTCACGGGCAGCCTCGCGAACTCGTCCGATTCCGAGTCCAGGGCCCTCCTCTTTGACACAGGGCCCTATACCCAGGCCATGTCCATGATCGAGGCCGGGAGCTTCGCCATCCCGGAGCCGGAGGACAAGCCCGTCGGGGTCGGGTACCTCCTCTCCGACCATGATGCCTCCCTCTTCGTGGCGGTCAAAAAATGGCAGTACTTCAATGACACCTATGGCATCGCCCTGAAGCCCCAGGACGAGAAGGCCACGAGGCCCGACACCGTGGATCTCCTGGTGAAGGGGCAGAAGGTGGCCACCCTGAAGCTCATCCCTGGCGATGCCGGCCCCCAGCTCATGCAGCTCGCCGCCACGGATACCGCCCAGTTCGCTTACGTGGGTAACCCGCCCGCCATCTCTGCCATCGACAAGGGGACCCCGGTGAAGATTCTCATGGCCCTGAACACCGAGGGCTCGGGGGTCGTCGTCACCACGGACTCGCCGGCCACGGACTGGGATTCCTTCGTGAAATGGGCGAAGGAGCGCTCAGCGGCCGGTAAACCCATCAGGATGGCGGCGCCGGGCAAGGGCTCCATCCAGGATGTCATGCTCCGGTACGCCCTTGAGGAGAGCGGTTTATCCGTGCAGGAGGTACAGGCTTAGAGGGCATGAGAAGATCCCTCGGGCTTATCCTTCCCATCCTGCTTCTCGTGGGATGGGAGATCGCGGCCATCGTTATCGATAATCCCTTTATCCTCCCCCCGCTCGAGACGGTGATCCCGGTCCTCCTCCACCCCTTCGAGGACATCCTCGGGACCGGGAGCCTTTTTTACAATGCCTTCGTATCCCTCACCCGGGTGGGATTCGGGTTCCTCGTTGCGGTCTCCATCGCCGTCCCCCTGGGGATCGGGATGGGGTGGTCCCGGACCATCGACGCCCTCCTGGACACCACCATCCAGCTCCTCAGGCCCATACCACCCCTCGCCTGGGGACCCCTGGCCATCGCCTGGTTCGCCATCGGGATCTATTCCATGGGTTTCATCATCTTCCTCGGGGCCTTCTTCCCGGTCCTCCTCAACACCATCGACGGGGTGAAGTCCGTGAAGCGGACCTGGGTGGAGGTGGCCCAGACCCTCGGGGCCTCCGAGCGGCAGGTCCTCCACCGGGTGGTCCTCCCCGGGGCCGCCCCCACCATCTGGACCGGGCTCCGGGTCGGCTTTGGGGTCGCCTGGATGTGCGTCGTCGCCGCCGAGTGGCTGCCGGGGACCACCTCGGGGCTCGGGTACCTGACCCTCTATGCCTACAACTTCGGGCAGATGAACATCATCATCGCCGGCATGATCACCATCGGGATCATCGGTATCGCCTTCGATCTCTTCTTCCGCTCGGTGGAGGACCGCTGGTTCCGGTGGAGGGGGCTGGAGCGATGAGGCTCGCCATCCAGGGCCTCTCCAAGGCCTTTACCACCGGCACCGGGGAAGAGATCGCGGCCCTCGCGGGGATCGACCTCACCGTGGAGGACGGGGAGTTCGTCTGCATCCTCGGGCCCTCCGGGTGCGGGAAGACGACCCTCCTCCGGATCATCGCCGGCCTCGAGGCCCCCACCGCTGGCACCATCCGGGCCGACGGTGAGGCCCTCGCGGGCCCGTCCCGGCGGATCGGGATGATCTTCCAGGAGTACTCCCTCCTCCCCTGGCGGACGGTCCTCGAGAATGTCGCCTTCGGCCTCGAGCTCCAGGGGACCCCCAGGGAGGAGCGGCTCGCCGCGGCAGGGAAGTACCTCGATCTCGTGGAGCTCTCGCAGTTCAGGAACCGGTTCCCTTACGAGCTCTCGGGCGGGATGCGGCAGCGGGTGGCCGTCGCCCGGGCCCTCGCCACCGAGCCCGGGGTCCTCCTCATGGACGAGCCCTTCGGGGCCCTGGACGCCCAGACCCGGAACCTCATGCAGATCGAGATCCAGGAGATCTGGAGGAAGACGGGAAAGACCATCCTCTTCGTCACCCACAGCGTGGACGAGGCGGTCTTCCTGGCCGACCGGATCGTGGTCCTCACCGAGCGTCCAGGGCGGGTCCGGGAGATCGTTTCCGTGAGGAAGTGCCCGATTCCCCGGGACCGGACCTGCAGCGACTTCGTCGAGATACGCCGGCATGTCCTCGAGCTCATCACCGCCGGGTCCTCGGATTAGGGCCCCCCTACCAGCAAGGTTTATGAAGCGATAATCCCATTTTATAGAGCACGCAGTGATCCCAGGATCACGTAGTGAACACAGATCCCGAGAGGGTGGCATATGGTCAGG
>JAJRCS010000024.1 GCA_028678815.1 Methanomicrobiales archaeon
CATCCTGCGGCGTTCGGGATGCCGTGACCTGAGTTCAAATCTCAGCGACCCCATCCAGGGAACTGAGGGGAGGGACGATGGAGACGTACACGAGGTATGAACGAGCGAGGATCATCGGGGCGCGGGCGCTCCAGATCTCCATGGGGGCACCGGTGCTCGTGAAGAGCGAGCGGACCGACCCCCTGGAGATTGCCCTGGAGGAGTTCGCGGCCGAGATGATCCCCATCACCGTGAAGCGGAAGGTAGGAATCTAGGGCGATGACCGAGATCGAGCTCATCAGGATGAGGACCATCCTCGACTCCCGGGGGAATCCCACGGTGGAGGCCGAGGTCTGGACCGAGAACGGCTTCGGCCGGGCGGCGGCCCCGAGCGGAGCCTCCACGGGGGCCTACGAGGCCAAGGCCCGGCCGGCGAGGGAGGCGGTGGAGGAGGCCCAGGAGCGGGTCATCCCCTCCCTCATCGGGGAGGACGCGGCCGACCAGGTCGGGTTCGACGGGATGCTCCGGGAGCTGGACGGGACGCCGGACTTCTCCTCCATCGGGGCGAACGTCTCGACGGCCCTCTCCCTCGCGAACGCGAAGGCGGCGGCCTCGGCCATGGGGCTCCCCCTCTTCCGGTACCTGGGCGGGATCTTCGTCACGGGGATCCCCCTGCCCCTGGGGAACGTCATCGGGGGCGGGGCCCATGCCCCGGGCGCGACGGAGATCCAGGAGTTCCTCGTCGTCCCGACCGGCGCCGCGGATGCCCAGGAGGCGGTCTTCGCAAACGCCGCCGTCCACCGGAGGGTGAAGGAGAACCTGAAGGGCAGGGGAATCGTCTGCGGCAAGGGGGACGAGGGGGCCTGGGCGCCCGAGATCGACGACCGGACGGCCTTTGAGATCGTCCGGGAGGCGGTGGACTCGGTCTCCGACGAGCTGAAGATCTCCGTGAACATGGGGATCGACGTCGCGGCGAGCCAGCTCTGGAACGACGGCCGGTACCGGTACCGGGACGCCGAGCGGGACACCGGGGAGCAGATCGCCTACATGATCGAGCTCATCGACACCTACGGCCTCGTCTACGTCGAGGACCCCCTCCACGAGGACGACTTCACCGGCTTCTCCGAGCTGACCCGGCAGGTGAAGGACCGGTGCCTCGTCTGCGGGGACGACCTCTTCGTCACCTCCGCCGAGCGGATCATGGCTGGCATCGAGTCCGGGTCCGGGGACTGCGTCCTCATCAAGCCGAACCAGGTGGGGACCCTCACCGAGACCTTCGAGGCCGTGAAGCTCGCCCACCGGCACGGCATGGAGACGGTGATGAGCCACCGGAGCGGGGAGACCAATGACGATACCATCGCCCACCTCGCCACCGCCTTCGGGTGCATCTTCCTGAAGTGCGGCGTGGTCGGGGGCGAGCGGACCGCGAAGCTGAACGAACTCATACGCATCGAGGAGATACTATGACCCAGGCAAACGAGATGGAGATCGAGTTAAAGGAGCCCCTGGCGCCCGTGGAGGAGTACCTCGCGGCGGGCGTCCACATCGGGACCCAGCAGAAGAGCAAGGACATGAAGCGGTACATCTACCGCGTCCGGGGGGACGGCCTCTATATCCTGGATATCCGGGCCACCGACGAGCGGATCAAGACCGCCGCGAAGTTCCTCGCCCAGTACGACCCCCCGGGGATCCTCATCGTCACCTCCCGGCAGTACGGCCAGTACCCGGCCAAGAAGTTCGCCGAGGCCATCGGGGCCATGTCCGTGACCGGCCGGTTCATCCCGGGGATGCTCACGAACCAGGTCATCCCGGGCTACCTGGAGCCGGAGGTCGTCATGGTGACGGACCCCATCGGGGATGCCCAGGTGGTGACCGAGGCGGTCCAGTCGGGGATCCCCGTCATCGCCCTCTGCGACACGAACAACATGACGGGCTACATCGACCTCGTCATCCCCACGAACAACAAGGGGAGAAAGGCCCTCTCCCTGATCTACTACCTCCTCACGAAGGAGATGCTCCGCCTCCGGGGTGTCGTGACGACCCTCACCCCCGAGGACTTCGAGACCGAGATCTGATCCCTCCCGCGGGGAAGGTGATGGGGATGAAGGTCCGCTCCTGCAGCGTCGCAGGCCAGTTCTACCCACGGGACCCGCACCACCTCGAGCAGCTGGTCGCGGGCTACCTCGAGGGCCGGGAGTCCCCCGGCGGGGTCGTGGGGATCGTCTCGCCCCATGCCGGCTACCCCTACTCCGGGGCCGTCGCGGGACAGGCCTTCGGGGCGCTGGACCCCGGGTTCTCCGGGACCTTCGTCGTCATCGGCCCGAGCCACCGGGGCGCCCTCACCTGCACCTCGGCCATCCCCTGGGAGACCCCCGTGGGGATCGTGGACGTGGACGCGGCCTTCGTCAGGGAACTCGGGATCGAGGTGGACGAGTTCTCCCACCGGGGTGAGCACTCCCTGGAGGTCCAGATGCCCTTCATCAAGTACCGGTTCCCCCGGGCGATGGTCGCACCGGTCATGATGGGGGACCAGGGCCCCCGGTCTGCCGACGACCTCGCGGGGAAGATCGGGAAGGCCCGGGAGCGGACCGGCCGGGAGATCCGGATCGTCGCCTCGAGCGACTTCTCCCACTACGTCCCCGAGGAGGTCGCCCGGAAGGACGACCTGTATGCCATCGGGGCCCTCCGGGCCCTCGACACCGGCGAGTTCTACCGGCGGGTCGGGGAGCGGGGGGTCTCGGCCTGCGGCTACGGCCCCATCGCCACCCTCTGCCTCGCGGCAAAGGGGATGGGGGCCACCCGGGCAGAGCTCCTCGCCTACCGGACGAGCGGGGACGTCACGGGCGACCGTGACCAGGTGGTGGGCTACGCTGCCATCGCGGTGATGTAGGTGGCGACCTGGTCTGCTCCCGGGAAGGTCTTCCTCTTCGGCGAGCATGCCGTGGTCTTCGGGAAGCCCGGGCTCGCCAAGGCCATCCAGCACCGGGTCACGGAGACGGACCGCCGGAAGCGGCGGCCGGGCCAGGTGAAGTCCCCGTACATCAACGAGTGCCTGGGGGCCATGGGGGTCCGGGCCACGGTCTATGTCCGGTCCCAGCTGCCCTCCTCGAGCGGCCTCGGCTCCTCGGCGGCGGTGACCGTGGCCACCCTCTCGGCCATCAACGAGGAGTTCGGGAAGGGGCTCACCCGGGAGGACGTTGCCCGGCAGGCCTTCGAGATCGAGAAGAAGGTCCAGCGGGGGCGGGCCTCGCCGACGGACACCTATGTCTCCTCCTTCGGGGGGGTCGTCCTCATCGAGGGAGCCGAGAATAGAAGGCTCCCCCCCATGAACCTCCCCCTCGTGGTCGGGAACAGCCGGGTCTCCCAC
>JAJRCS010000156.1 GCA_028678815.1 Methanomicrobiales archaeon
GCGACTTCGTCGAGATACGCCGGCATGTCCTCGAGCTCATCACCGCCGGGTCCTCGGATTAGGGCCCCCCCTACCAGCAAGGTTTATGAAGCGATAATCCCATTTTATAGAGCACGCAGTGATCCCCAGGATCACGTAGTGAACACAGATCCCGAGAGGGTGGCATATGGTCAGGAAACCGGGCAGGATGTACAGGAACCTCGCCAAGAAGGCATACACGCGGCGTGAATACATGGGGGGCGTCCCCGGATCGAAGCTCGTCCAGTTCGACATGGGGAACCTCACCGAGGAGTTCCCCCTGGAGCTCTCCATCATCGTCCTGGAGGGCTGCCAGATCCGGCACACGGCCCTCGAGGCCGCCCGGATCGTCATCAACCGGCGGCTCCAGGAGCTGGGGCGGGCGAACTTCCGGCTGAAGATCCGGGTCTACCCCCACCACATTCTCAGGGAGAACAAGCAGGCCACCGGGGCCGGCGCAGACCGGGTCTCGGAGGGGATGCGCCTCTCCTTCGGGAAGGCCGTGGGGTCCGCGGCCCGGGTCCGGCCCGGCCAGAAGATCCTCTCGGTCTACACCCTGATATCGAACCTCGAGAAGGTCAAGGATGCCCTCCGGCACGGGTCCCACAAGCTCCCCACCCCGTCGCGGATCGAGATGACCACCCACAAGGTCTCGGGCATCCGGGCGGCCCACGTGAAGATCGCCGAGGAGAGGGTCGTCGCCCCGCCGGTCGTCGCAGCGGCCGAGGAGGAGGCGGCCCCCGCGGCAGAGAAGGGCGAGAAGGGCGAGAAGGAGGCCGGGAAGGCCGCCGAGAAGGGAGCCGGCAAGGGCGAGAAGGAGGCCGGGAAGGCCCCGGAGAAGGGAGCCGGGAAGGCCCCCGAGAAGGGCGCCAAGGCCCCCGAGAAGGGCGGCAAGGGCGAGAAGCACGCCGAGAAGAAATAATCCCTTCACCCCCCTCCTGCCCTTTTTTCTCCGCCCCGCATCCGGTGCACCCTCCATCCACCTTTATATCGGACAGTTCCCTATTCCTTTCCATGCATCGTGCCGATGACCCGGCCCTCCTCGCGGCCCTCGCCGAGGCGACCGCCGGCGCCCTCGCCGAGGCCGAGGTCCGGCTCCCCGGTGACGTGGAGCAGGCCATCCGGGCTGCCCATGGCCGGGAGAGGAACCCGGTCGCGAAGGGGGAGCTCGGGAACATCCTCGAGAACATCGCCCTCGCCGGGAAGGGCAGGACCCTCCTCTGCCAGGACACCGGGATACCGGTCATCTACCTCACCATCCCTCCGGATATTCCCTATACCCGGGCGCTGGAGGAGGCCGTCGCCAGGGGGGTGCGCCTCGCCACGGAGAGGATCCCCCTCAGGCCAAACGCCGTGGACCCGTGCACCCGGAAGAACACCGGCGACAACACGGGCCCGGGGATACCCCCGGTCCATGTCCAGCCGGGAGACCGGCTCACCGTCACGGTCCTCCCCAAGGGCGCCGGGTCCGAGAACGTCTCCCGGGTCGGGATGCTCCTCCCCACGAGGACAGCCGGCGTGGAGCAGTTTGTCGTCGAGACCGTCGCCCTCGCGGGAGGGAGGCCCTGCCCGCCCGTGATCCTCGGGGTGGGGATCGGGTCCACCTTCGACGGGGTCGCCGCCCTCGCGAAGGAGGCCCTCCTCCTCCCGGTCGATGCCATGGACCCCTTCGAGCAGCGGCTCTGCGGCGCGGTGAACAGCCTGGGCATCGGCCCCATGGGCCTCGGCGGGGACACCACGGCCCTCGCCGTGAAGGTGAAGAGGGCGGCGTGCCACACGGCGTCCCTCCCCGTGGCCGTGAACGTCCAGTGCTGGGCCGCCCGCCGGGCGACCCGGATCGTGGAGGGGTGGAAGTGAAGGTGACGGAGCTCAGGACGCCCCTCGGGGAGGAGATCCTCTCCCTCCGGGCCGGTGACCGGGTCACCCTGTCGGGGACCGTCTACACGGCCCGGGACGAGGCCCACCTCCGGATGCAGGAGGGGGGCATTCCCTTCGATCCCCGGGGTGCCGTGGTGTACCACTGCGGCCCCGTGGTGGCCGGCGATCGGATCGTCGCCGCGGGCCCTACAACCTCGGCGAGGATGGACGCCCTGACCGGGTTCCTCCTCGACGCCGGTGTCCGGGGGATCATCGGCAAGGGGGGGATGGGAAAGGGGGTCGTGGAGCTCCTCAGGGGGAGGGCGGTCTACCTTGCCTTCACCGGCGGATGTGCCGCCCTCGCCGCCTCCCGGATGCGGCTCCAGGGGGTGTACTTCCCGGAGCTCGGCATGGCGGAGGCCGTCTGGGCCATCGAGCTCGACCGGCTGCCCCTCGTGGTGGGGATCGATGCCCACGGGAACGACCTCTTCGGCCGGGTGTGGGACGAAGCGAAAGCACAATGTCGGGGCCGGTTCCATAGCTCCTCAGGAATCACACCATGAAGCTCGCCATCGACAGCAGCAGGTGCAAGGGGTGTAACCTCTGCATGCTCGTCTGCCCCTACCGGATCTTCAAGGAGGGGAAGGAGCAGAACGAGCGGGGGATCATCCTCCCCGAGCTCGACCGTCCCGAGCGCTGCCCCAACTGCCGGCTCCAGAAGCTCTACGGCCGGACCCTCTGCGGCCTCTGCCAGATGATCTGCCCGGACCAGGCCATCCGCTGGGATGACGAGGCGAAGAACGAGCGGCAGAAGGTGGAGGTGGAGTTTTGAGCCGCGTTGAGTTCATGCAGGGGAACACCGCCTGCGCCGAGGGGGCCCTCGCCGCGGGCTGCGGGTTCTTCGCCGGTTACCCCATCACCCCGTCCACCGAGGT
This sequence comes from Methanomicrobiales archaeon, assembly GCA_028678815.1. Taxonomy (GTDB): domain Archaea; phylum Halobacteriota; class Methanomicrobia; order Methanomicrobiales; family JACTUA01; genus JACTUA01. The sequence continues at coordinate 2,811 of JAJRCS010000156.1, forward strand.
CGCCGAGCACATGGCCGCGAAGCTCCCGAAGCGGAAGGGGGTCTTTGTCCAGATGGAGGACGAAATTGCCTCCATCGCGGCGGTCATCGGGGCTTCCTGGACCGGGGCAAGGGCCATGACCGCCACCTCGGGGCCGGGCTTCTCCCTCATGATGGAGAACCTCGGGTACGCGGTCATGACCGAGACCCCCTGCGTCGTGGTGAACATCCAGCGGGGGGGCCCCTCCACGGGCCAGCCGACCCTCGGGGCCCAGGGGGACATGCTCCAGTGCCGGTTCGGGTCCCACGGGGACTACAGCATCATCGCCCTCTCCCCCTCCTCGGTCCAGGAGATGTTCGAGCTGACGGCGAAGGCCTTCTCCCTCTCGGAGCGGTACCGGGTCCCGGCCTTCCTCATGGGCGACGAGATCATCGGCCACATGCGGGAGCGGCTCACCATCCCCGACTCGGTGGAGGTGGCGGCCCGGAGGAGGCTCGAGCCGGGCACCCTGCCCTACACGGCAGGGGAGGACGGGATCCCGGGCTTCCCCACCTTCGGGCAGGGGTACGGGGTCCACGTGACGGGGCTCACCCACGACGAGCGGGGCTACCCGGCCGCCACGAACCCGAGGCTCCACGAGAAGCTCGTCATGCGCCTCGTCCACAAGGTGGAGTCGGCGCGGAAGGAGATGGCGGACTACGTGGTCACGAACCCGGGTGCCGAGCAGGTCTTCATCTCCTACGGGGCCCCTGCCCGGTCCGTCTTCCAGCTCCTCCACGACCGGCCGGGGGAGGAGATCGGCCACCTCCGGCTCCGGGTGGTCTGGCCCTTCCCGGAGTTCGCCCTCGGGGAGTTCCCCGACGCGAAAACCTTCCTCGTCCCCGAGATGAACCTGGGGCAGGTGGCCCGGGAGATCCAGCGGCACACCGACGTGCCGGTCATCCCCGTCCCCCGGCTCGGCGGGGACCTCCACCCGCCGGCGATGCTCGCGAAGGCCCTGGAGGCATCCCGATGAGCTTCAGGGACTGGTACCGGGCCGACCGGCTCCCCACCATCTACTGCGCCGGGTGCGGGAACGGGACGGTCATCAACTGCGCCCTCCATGCCGTGGACACCCTCGGCTGGAGGTGGGAGGATACCATCTTTGTCTCGGGGATCGGGTGCTCGTCCAGGGCGCCGGGGTACATCCGGACCGACTCCCTCCACACCACCCATGGCCGGGCCCTCGCCTTCGCGACAGGGATCAAGCTCGCGAGGCCGGAGCTCCACGTCGTGGTCTTCACGGGCGACGGCGATCTCGCCGCCATCGGCGGGAACCACTTCATCCACGCCTGCCGCCGGAACGTGGACATGACGGTCATCTGCATGAACAACTGGATCTACGGGATGACCGGCGGGCAGGGCTCCCCGACCACGCCCCGGGGGGCCATCACCACGACGACCCCCTACGGCTCGGGGGAAGGGGTCTTCGACCTCTCGGCCCTCGCCGTGGCTGCGGGGGCGAACCACGTTGCCCGGTGGACATCGTACCATGTGAAGGAGCTCACGAATGCCATCGACGCGGGACTCCGGACCCCCGGTTTTTCCCTCATCGAGGTCCTCACCCAGTGTCCCACCGCGTACGGGAGGAGGAACAAGCTCCGGGAGGTCTCGGACACCATCGAGTACCTGAAGACCCATGCCATCCTCCTCCAGAGGTACAACCGGCTCGTCGCCGAGGGGAAGCCGGTCCCGGAGGACATGTTCACCGTCGGGGAGTTCGTCCGGAGGAACCGGCCGGCCATGGGGGTACCGCCATGAGGCACGAGGTCCGGTTCTCGGGCTTCGGCGGGCAGGGGATCATCCTCGCCGCGGTGATCCTCGGCCGGGCCGCGGCCCTCTACGACGGGAAGCACGCGGTCCAGACCCAGGTCTACGGGCCCGAGGCCCGGGGGGGCGCCTCCATGTCCGCGGTGATCATCGACGACGAGCCCATCCTCTACCCGGAGGTGACCGTCCCGGACATCTATGTCATCATGTCCCAGGAGGGCTTCGAGCGGTACGGGGCGAAGGCCCCGGCGGAGGCGGTGATGGTCATCGACTCCGACATGGTGGAGGCCCGGCCTGCCTGCCGCTTCGTCGAGGTAAAGGCCACCTCGGAGGCCCGGATCACCCTCGGGAAGGTCATCGTGGCGAACATCGTGATGCTCGGCGCCGTCGTCGCGACGACGGGGGTCGTCTCCGACGCGGCCATCGAGAAGGCGGTCCTGGACAGCGTCCCGAAGGGGACCGAGAAGCTGAACCTGGCCGCGCTGAGGAAGGGCATGGAGCTCGTGAGGGTGAAGAAGCCATGAGGCTCGCCGAATACGAGGCGAAGGAGATCCTCAAAACATACGGGATTCCCGTCCCGGCAGGAGCGGTCATCAGGAGCCCCGGGGAGCTCGGCCCCCGGCTCGGGGAGTTCGGGGACGAGATCGTCCTGAAGGCCCAGGTCCCCGTCGGGGGAAGGGGGAAGGCCGGGGGTATCATCGTCACCGGGAAGGGCGAGGCCGTCTCCCGGGCAGCGGCCCTCTTCGGGAAGGAGATCCGGGGGTTCCCGGTGAGGGAGATCCTCGCGGAGGAGCGGCTCGCCATCGGGAAGGAGTACTATCTCTCCATCGCCGTGGACCGGTCCTCCCGGCAGCCCCTCGTGCTCTTCGCCGAGGCCGGGGGGGTGGAGATCGAGGCGGTGGCGAGGGAGCGGCCGGAGGCGGTCCGGAGGATCATTGTTTCCCCGCTCCTCGCCGAGATCCCGCCCTTCGCCCTCCGGGACCTCCTCGGGGACCTCGCAAAGGACCTCGCACCCGTCGCGAACCGGCTCTACCGGATCTTCCGGGAGAAGGACGCCATCCTTGCCGAGATCAACCCCCTCGTCACGACGCCGAAGGGGATCTGTGCCGCCGATGCAAAGATCATCGTGGACGAGAGCGCCCTCGCCAGGCAGAAGCTCGGGAAGGGCCGGGCCAAGACGGACAGGGAGCAGCAGGCGGAGGCCCACGGGTTCTCGTACGTCGACCTGGACGGGGACATCGGGGTCATCGGGAATGGCGCGGGGCTCACCATGGCAACCATCGACCTCATCGCCCTCTACGGGGGGAAGGCGGCGAACTTCCTGGACGTGGGCGGCGGGGCCGACCGGGAGCGGGTGAAGCATGCCGTTCAGCTCGTGGCCGGCCTCCCGTCGGTGAAGGTCATCGTCCTGAACATCCTCGGGGGGATCACCCGGTGCGACGAGGTGGCGAAGGGGATCCTGGAGGCGGGTATCGCCCAGAAGGTGATGGTCCGCCTCGCCGGCGTGAACGAGGACGAGGGCCGGGCCCTCCTCGCGGGGAAGGGGTACACCATGTTCGAGACCATGGACGAGGCCGTGCTCGCGGCCGCGGGGGCGATCCGGTGATCTATGCAGACAGGTCCACCGGGGTCATCGTGACGGGCGCGACCGGGAACCAGGGGAAGTTCCACATCCCCTTCATGAACGCCTATGCCCGGCAGGTGGGCGGAAAGGGGATCGTCGCCGGTGTTACGCCCGGGAAGGGCGGGCAGGAGGTGTCCGGGGTGCCGGTGTACAACAGCATCCGCGAGGCCCTCAGGGAGCACGATGCCGGTGCTGCCGTCGTCTTCGTCCCGGCCGGGGCCGCCATGGACTCGGTCATGGAGTGCGCCTATGCGGGCATCGGGCTCATCGTCACCATCACCGAGCAGATCCCGGTGCATGACACCATGAAGGCCATCGAGTATGCCCGTCTCCAGGGCTCGGCGGTCATCGGCCCCAACTGCCCGGGCCTCCTCTCGCCCGGCGAGTGCAAGCTCGGGATCATCCCGGCCCAGCTCGCCACCCGGGGGAACGTCGGGGTGGTCTCCCGGAGCGGCACCCTCACCTACGAGGTGATCCACGAGCTCACCCGGGCAGGCATCGGACAGTCCACGGTGGTGGGGATCGGCGGGGACCCGGTCATCGGGCAGACCTTCACCGACGTCCTCGGGCAGTTCGAGGGGGACCCGGAGACGAAGGCCGTGGTCCTCATCGGGGAGGTGGGGGGAAGCCTCGAGGAGGAGGGGGCCGCCTCCACCGACCTGCCCCTCGTCGCCTACGTCGCCGGGGTGACCGCCCCGCCCGAGAAGCGCATGGGCCACGCGGGGGCCATCATCGAGGGCGGGGAGGGGGACGCCCGGTCCAAGATCCGGAGGCTTGACGGCATGGGCATCGCGGTGGCAGAACGTCCGGGGGAGATACCGGACCTCATCCGGGGGTACCTGTAGGTGGCGAACGAAGATCTCATGATGGAGGCCGCGGCGAAGATCGCCGCCGCCATCGGCGCGAAGGCCATCGTCTCGTACACGAAGCGGTGCGAGTGCGCCACCGAGATCCCGGTGATCTGGGTCCGGGAGCTCCAGATAGACGTGGTACAGGACCTCACCATGCCGGATATCCTCGAGATCTCCGAGCGGCACCTCCTGGACACCGCCATCCAGCTCTACCTGGAGCGCCGGCTCGAGAAGGGGCAGGTCGTCGGGGTCTTCCCCTATGCCATCCTCCTCTATGACATCGAGGAGGGGAAGCACTTCATCCGGCTCCAGGAGTTCGAGGACATCGTGCCCCGGGACGTCATGTTCTCGGTGCTCTCCCTCGCCATGCAGATCGCGGCCGAGGGGAGGGAGGGGCGGCCCATCGGCACGGCGTTTATCATCGGCGACGGGGAGACCCTTCTCAAGCACTCCCACCAGGCCATCCTCAACCCGTACGAGGGGCAGCACCGGGTGGTCTGCGACGTGAAGAACCGGGAGAACTGGGAGTCCATCAAGGAGCTCGCCCAGCTGGACGGGATGTTCATCGTGAACACCGACGGCTTCATCCTCGCCTCGGGCCGGTACCTGGACGCCTCGGCGAGGGACGTGACCCTCCCCGGCGGCCTCGGGGGGAGGCACCGGGCCACCGCGGCCATCACGAGGGAGCACCCGGTTGTCGGGGTGGCGGTCTCGGAGAGCGGGGGCACCATCCGCGTCTTCCGGGAGGGGCAGATCCGGATCTCCCTCCGGCCCTACGAGCGGAGGTACCCGGTTGGAAACGGTTAAATGAATACCTGACCCTTTTCTATTATCGCGCTATCATGTGAGCGAGGCGACCGATGAGCAGGAACATTCGCGTGGAAGCCCTCGATCAGACGCCCATCGAACAGCAGCGGATCGAGCTCGTGGAACGGAAGGGGATCGGCCACCCCGACAGCCTCATGGACGGGATCGCCGAGTCGGTGAGCCGCGCCCTCTCCAGGGCGTACATGGAGGAGTGCGGGGCCGTCCTCCACCACAACACCGACCAGGGCGAGGTGGTGGGCGGGGAGACCCGTCCGGCCTTCGGCGGGGGAAGGGTCATCAAGCCCATCTACGTCCTCCTCGTGGGCCGGGCGACGAAGGAGTTCAATGGCATGCACTTCCCCACCGACTCCATCGCGGTGGCCTCGGCGAGGGACTACATCCGGGAGACCCTCACGAACGCGGACATGGACCGGGACGTCATCGTGGACTGCCGGCTCGGCGAGGGGTCCACCGACCTCCGGGACGTCTTCCGGCCCTGCCAGGACACGAAGCCCCGGGCGAACGACACCTCCTTCGGCGTGGGGCATGCCCCCTTCTCCGAGGCCGAGACCATCGTCCGGGGCCTCTCGGACGCCATCGACGGCCCCCTGAGGAGGAAGTACCCGGTCCTCGGGCAGGACGTGAAGATCATGGCCCTCCGGGACGGGGACAGCATCACCCTTACCGTGGCCTGCGCCATGGTGGGCCGGTACTGCTCGGGCATCCACGAGTACCTGGAGGTGAAGGAGACCCTGCAGGGAGAGCTCGAGAAGGTGGCCCGGCGGCATACGAACCGGCAGGTGAGGGTCGACGTGAATACCGCCGACAACCCGGACGCCGGGTCGGTCTTTCTCACGGTCAACGGGACCTCGGCCGAGATGGGGGACGACGGTTCCGTCGGGCGGGGGAACCGGTGCAACGGCCTCATCACCCCGAACCGGCCCATGTCCATGGAGGCAACGAGCGGGAAGAACCCCATCAACCACATCGGGAAGATCTACAACCTCCTCTCCACCCAGGTGGCGCAGGAGTGCGTGTCAGAGGTGGACGAGATCGAGGAGATCTACATCCGGATCCTCTCCCAGATCGGGAACCCCATCGACCGGCCCCTCGTGGCGAGCGCCCAGATCATCCCGAAGGACGGGCGGAACTTCAGGGCCATCTCCCGGGAGGTCGAGGCCATCATCGACGCCTCCCTGGAGAATGTCACCTGCGTCACGGAGAAGGTAATATCCGGTGAGCTCAAGACCTTCTGACCTCGTCCGGCTCGCCGTCCCGAACAAGGGACGGATCGCGGGGCCGGTGCGGGAGATACTGGGAAAGTGCGGCCTCCACCCCGAGGGGGACGGGAGGCAGCTCATCGCCCCCACGAGGGACCCCCTCGTGGAGATCCTCTTCGCCCGGCCGGCCGACATCCCGGAGTACGTCGCCTCGGGCGTCGCCGACCTCGGGATCACGGGGCTCGACCTCGTCAGGGAGCGGGGGGTGCAGGTCCGGGACCTCCTGGACCTCCAGGTGGGCAGGGCGCGGCTTGTCGTGGCGGTCCCCGACGAGTCGGGGGTGAAGGGGCTCGCGGGGCTCGCGGGGGCGAGGGTCGCCACCGAGTTCCCGTCCATCACCCGGGACTTCTTCGGGGAGCAGGGGATCGTCATCTCCGTGGTCCGGGTCGGCGGGGCCTGCGAGGTGACCCCCCACCTCGGGATCGCGGAGGCCATCGTGGACCTCACCGCCTCGGGGGAGACCCTCAGGACCCACAACCTCCGGGAGATCGCGGAGATCCTCGCCACCTCCACGCGGCTCATCGGGAACGAGGAGTCCTGCAGGAGCAAGGGTGAGAAGGTGGAGGAGATCCGGGTTGCCCTCGAGAGCGTCATCCGGGCCCGGGGGCAGTGCTACCTGATGATGAACGTCAGGAGGCCGGCCCTCGGGAAGGTGAAGAAGGTCCTCCCCGGCCTCTCCGGGCCCACGGTGATGGAGGTCGCCTCCTCCGAGGACCTCGTGGCCGTCCACGCGGTGGTGGAGGAGGACCGGATCTACCGGCTCATCCCCCTCCTGAAGAAGGCCGGGGCGAGGGACATCCTCGTCATGCCCATCGACCGGATGGTACGCTGATCATGCCGATGGTGGTCTATCCCGCGGTGGACATCCTGGGCGGGAGGTGCGTCCAGCTCGTGCAGGGGAAGCGGGAGACGGCCACCGTCTACGGCGATCCCCTGGACTGCGCGAGGCGGTGGATCCGGGCGGGGGCCGAGGCCCTCCATGTCATCAACCTGGACGGGGCCTTCGGGGACTCGGGGACGAACGCGGGGCTCATCCGGGGGATCATCCGGGAGACCGGGGTCTTCCTGCAGCTCGGCGGTGGGATCCGGACCCTCGAGGATGCCCGGGGGTGGCTCGGCCTCGGCGTGGACCGGGTCATCCTGGGGACCCTCGCGGTCCGGGAGCCCGGGGCCGTGGCGACCCTCGCCCGGGAGGCGGGCTCCCCCCGGGTCATGGCCTCGGTGGATGCCCGGGCGGGCCGGGTGGTGGTGGAGGGCTGGCGGGAGGCCGGCGGGGACTACCTGGAGTGGGCCCGCAGGTTCCGGGAGCTCGGGGCCGGGTCCCTCCTCTATACGAACGTGGATGTGGAGGGCCTCCAGCAGGGCATCAGGAAGGAGCCCGTGGAGCGGCTCCTCGCGGCCGCCGGGCTCCCGGTGGTGGTCGCGGGCGGCGTGACCACCCTCGGGGACGTCACGGCCCTGAAGGGGCTCGGTGCCGCGGGGGTGGTCCTCGGGTCTGCCCTCTACAGCGGGAAGATCGATCTCGGGAAGGCGATTGCGGTATGCCGGTGAGGAAAGGGAAGGTCGAGAGGAAGACAGGCGAGACGAAGATCATGGTGGGCATCACCCTCGAGGGGACGGGGAGGGCCGCGGTGGAGACCGGCATCCCCTTCCTGGACCACATGCTCGGGGCCTGTGCCCGGCACGGGAGGTTCGATCTCGAGGTGAAGGCCGCGGGGGACCTCGGCGTGGACCCCCACCACCTCGTGGAGGACACGGGGATCGTCCTCGGGCAGGCCCTCCGGAAGGCCGTCGGGAACGGGGAGGGGATCAACCGGTTCGGCTTTGCCTCCGTCCCCATGGACGAGGCCCTCGCCCAGGTCTCCCTCGACTGCGGCGGGAGGCCGTACCTCGTCTGGACCGGGTCCTTCGGCCTCCCCTCCCTCGGGGGCATCCCCCCCGAGCTCTTCGAGCACTTCTTCGCGAGTCTCTGCAGCCACGCGGGGATCACCGCCCATGTTCGCTTCGCGGGCAGGTCGGACCACCACCAGTGCGAGGCGGTCTTCAAGGCCTTCGGCCGGGCCCTCGCCGAAGCTGTTACGATTATACCTGGTACGACGGATGTCCCTAGTACCAAGGGGACGTTCTAAACTATTTTTTAAGTTCCCCCGGGTTGCGAAAGGCCCTGGCTGATCAGGAGGTTTCCGGGTGTCTTTATCGTCTTGATCGTACTCTTGGGGGGGCTCCGCCTCCCCGGCGTGGCCATCCCCCCCGGCGGTGAACGAGATTTCTGGCCCGGTGGATCATCGGAAAAGCGTGAGGAAGGCTACCTATAGCTACTCTATACAGGCCCTATCGCAACTGGGGGACGCCACAGCGGCGGGGGTGAGCCATCAGGCGAAGCCCCCAGGAGCGTCATCAGGTCAGCCGAATCCAGAGAATACCTCATGGAACCGAGGTCGTTTGATTCCGTCCACCCTGAGGAAACAGATCCTGAGTGCGGGGCGGAGCTCCTCACCAGGCTCTCTCTGGGTCTCTGCCGGAGAGACCTCGCGGTCCAGAACAGGGGTGATGCAGAGAAACAGTACTTCGATGAAAAAGGATGGATTTATGCGGACTTGGCCGCGAGATCCACATCCTCTTCCTTGATGGTCTTCCTTCCGGCGTGCTGGGCGAGGCGGTTCGCCTCCTTCGTCAGGTTCGCGATGTAGGCCTCGGCCTTGGCGACCAGGGCGGCGGCTGCATCGCTCCCGACCCGCTCGGCCCCGTTCTTCTTGGCAATCCGCACCACGGCGGCAATTGGTAAATCAGCCATGTAATTTCACCCACAAATTACTATATCAGTCAATATTTAAACCTTTCTTTCCATTTGCTCGAAGATTCAGGATTTCTTATCTCGAAGGAGGCACCAAATCCCCTCTATCGACGGACGGAGACGAAATATTGGCTCGTTGAAAAACAAAAAATCTTGGCTCTTTTCAGAAACGAGCCATTTTAAGGAAGGTTCACCGTTTTACCAGTTTTGAGGCGGTAATCAGGGCATTGGCGTAATCCGGGGATGCGCGCGAGCTATCAACAAAGATTCTGTCGATATTCACCACCGGCGCCCCGTGGGCCTCCCCGCCGCCGAGGTGGACCAGGGTCCGGAAGACGAGGTTCCCCGAGATGCCGTCCGGGGCGAGGATCAGGCCGGCCGACCCGATGGCCTCCTCGATGAGGATCTCCCGGTGGATGGCCCCCGTCAGCCGGGCGACGAGCTCGGCCTGGGCGATGGTCCGGTCCACCACCGGGTGCCGGCCCAGGTCCCCCAGCCTCCCGCCGGAGAGGACCGCCACCTCGCCGGGAAGGCCGAAGGTGGCGAGGTACCCCCGCCCCCGCTCGATGAGCTCCACCTTCTCCTCCACCGTCCACCCCTCGTCTACCCCGACCGGTGCGAGGAGGAACCTCCTCCCGGCCCGGGTCGAGAGGAGGGCGATCCTGAGGAGGTGATCCATCCCGGTTGCCTCCCTGAGGGCCCGGAGCGTCGGGTTGGACGCGAGGGAACCCCGGACGGCGG
>JAJRCS010000192.1 GCA_028678815.1 Methanomicrobiales archaeon
CGTTCTCCCGCTCCTCCCCCTCCGCCCAGGTGAGGACGGTCCCGAGGACGTCCTCGATCCTCTCGAGGATCCCCTCGACGTTCGAGACGAAGCCCTCGCAGGCCGGGCCGGGGTCGATCTCCACCCCGAGCTCGGGGATCCGGATGGCCCCGGAGGCCGACCGGACCACCCTCGTCGCGAGATCCTCCGGCCCTTCCACCTGGAGCTCCCACCGGGCAGGCTCGGCCTCGCCGAGGACCATGGTGTCGGCATGCCGGTAGCCGCACTCGCACCGCCCGCTCACGATGAGAATCTCGGAAAAGAAGGGGATATTTTCGGTGTGATAGAGGTATTGTATCTCCCGTTCACAGTATGGACAGCGGCCCTGGACGATACTCTGCACTAGGTGGTTCCGCCCCCGATCTTGTCCCGGGCGATCTTGACCGACATGGGGGTGATGACCACGTACCGCTGGTCGCCGAGGCCGACGATGTCGCCGTTCACGTCCTTTGCGACGTCTTTTAAGTCCTTGAGGACCCGCTCGTACGTGATCTTGTCCATCTTCAGCCTGCCGATGTCGATGATGACAATATTGCCGTTGTAGACCTCTTCCTTCACCTTGGGGGTGTCCTTCAGGTCGCCGATGGTCGCCACCTTCACGTACATGGTGGCGGGCTGGTCGGTCATCGCCCCCTCGAAGGAGGTGAGGTCCAGCTCCATGTAGTCGTCCGAGCCGGTGGGCGGGCTCCGGCCGATGATGCTGTCGAGGAGTTTACTCATGAGAACAGTATTATCCAGTATTTTGTTATAACCTTTCCCTCCTGCTCTCCCGAACCGGGATGCCCCGGATCGGGAGAAACCGGCCGCTCCTGCCGATCCACGGCCGGAGTGGGATGGAAAAAAAACAGGAGACAGGGGGCCCCCCGGTGCGCCCTACAGCTCCAGTGCCCAGAGGAGGTCCCCGACGTGGTGGACGGTCTTTGCCACCTTCCCCTTCGCCTCTGCCCGGAGGGCAGGCCCGTCGAGGAGGGCCACCACCACCGCGAGGGCCTTCTTATGCCGCTCGTCCACGACGATGGCCGGGGAGCCCTTCTTCACGTCGTCGGTGACGGAGACGATGCCGGGCCGCATCACGTCGGCGCCCTTCGCGACGAAGGGGACCGCCCCCATGTCCACGGTGATGGTCCGCTCGGGGAAGGGCCGCTCGATGGCCCCCCGGACCGTGGGGAAGACCCAACCCTCCCGCCGCATGAGGAGGGGTTTCCGATCCACGAGGTAGAGCTGGAAGGGGGCGTCCAGCTCCGCCATCTCCACCCGGTCGGAGCGGAACTTCTCCGCCGAGGGACCGATCTCCTTCCCGAGGAGGGCGAAGAGCTCGGCGAGCTCGTCCTTCCGGATGGTGTGCCGCTTCCTGACCGCGAGTGCCGCCATGCCCCTCCTCTCTGCCCGCTCTCGGGGCTACCGGCTTGTATGATCCTCGCTATATTTATCTATCATCCTTCCCCACTATGAGTACCCCAAGGAGCCATTGTCCAGGGAATTTTTATGACCAAGCGACCGATGGAGATACTCGATCAGGCCCTCAACCGGCAGCCGGTCATCGTCTCCCTGAAAGGGAAGCGCGAGATCAGGGGCATCCTCCAGGGCTACGACGTCCACATGAACCTGGTGCTCGACCGGGCCGAGGAGGAGACGGGGGGAGAGGTCCGGAAGCTCGGCACCCTCATCGTCCGTGGCGACAACGTGATCTACATCTCGCCGCTCGTGGGGTAAGGGAGAGGTTATACCATGTCCAAGGGAACGCCTTCCAAGGGGAAGCGGCAGCACAAGGTCCATATCGCATGCAGGCGGTGCGGACACATCTCGTACCATGTCCGGCACAAGACCTGCTCATCCTGCGGGTTCGGGCGGTCTGCCCGGATACGCGGGTACCGCTGGGTGAATAAGAAACCAAAGATCCCAACCCACTAGAGGGGGGGTATGTGCGGAATCGTTGGCATCGTTGATGCTGGCGGTGTATCGCACCCACTTTATTACGCCCTTTTCGCGCTCCAGCACCGGGGACAGGAGAGCGCCGGCATCTCGACCTGGGACGGCTCCTCCTTCTACAAGTTCAAGGGCATGGGCCTCGTCGCCGAGGTCTTCACGAAAGAGACCCTCTCGGAGCTGAAGGGGCATGTCGGCATCGGCCATGTCCGGTACCCCACGACCGGTGCAAACCTCCCGGAGAACACCCAGCCCTTCAATTTCCGGTTCAGGGACCACCACTTCGCCATCGCCTACAACGGGAACCTCGTGAACTCCGCCGAGCTCCGGGACGCCTTCGAGCAGGACGGCGAGATCTTCTCGACGACCACCGATACCGAGATCGTCGCCTCGACCATCGTCCACGAGTTCCGGAAGTCGGGGAAGATCGAGGAGGCCATCATCCACTGCATGCACGTCCTGCGGGGGTCCTACTCGGTCATCCTCATGCTCGACGGGATCCTCTACGCCTTCCGGGACCCCGTGGGGATCAAGCCCCTCTGCATCGGGACCACGGAGAACGGCTTCGTCGTCGCCTCGGAGAGCGTCGCCATCGACACCCTCGGGGGCACCCTCGTCCGGGACGTCTACCCCGGCGAGCTCTTCCGGATCACCGGGGCCGGCTTCGAGGCGATGCAGATAGCGGTCGCCGACCGGAAGGCCCACTGCATCTTCGAGTACATCTACTTCGCCCGGGCCGACTCGGTCATGGAGGGGAAGCTCGTGTACGATGTGAGGAGGCAGATCGGGGCCTCCCTCTTCGATGAGGCCCCCGTCCGGGCGGACCTCGTCTCCCCGGTCCCCGACTCGGGGACCTCCGTCGCCATCGGCTTCTCCCACCACTCGGGGATCCCCTACCTCGAGGCCCTCATGAAGAACCGGTACACGGCGAGGACCTTCATCAAGCCCTCCCAGAAGGAGCGTGAGCAGGCGGTACGGCTGAAGCTCAACCCCATCATCGGGCACATCGAGGGGAAGAAGGTCGTCCTCGTGGATGACAGCATCGTCCGGGGCACCACCTCCCGGCACATCGTGGAGCTTATGAAGGAGAGCGGGGCCGCCGAGGTCCATGTCCGGATCGGCTCCCCCCAGATCATCGCCCCCTGCTACCTGGGGGTGGACATGCCCACCCGGGCGGAGCTCATCGCGAGCACCCGACCCGTCGAGGAGGTGAAGGACTCCATCGCGGCGACGACCCTCCACCACGTCTCCCTGGAGGCCCTGGTAAAGGCCATCGGGATCGACCGGGAGAACCTCTGCACCGGCTGCCTCACAGGGAAGTACCCCCTCTCCATCGAGGGGGAGTCCTGCCTCTCCCGGAGCATCGACTTCGTCGTGGGGAGCTACCAGGCGAAGCTCGGCTCCTTCCCCCCGCGCACGGGTGCGGCAAAGTGAGGGGAGAAAGGGAGTAACTCATAGCGAGGGATGGATTTGAACCATCGATCTACGGGTTATGAGCCCGTCGGGATATCCTGACTACCCCACCTCGCTTCCTGAAAAGCACATACTATTCTGGATGATGCGAGATATACTTTGCCCCCTTCCCCCCGGGACAGGGCGGGGCGCTGGAAAGAGAGAACCCGCCATGGTGCACGCCTCACCAGGGATAAATAGGGAGGGTGAATATACTCTTCCCCATGGATGACGAGCTCCAGCGGATCCGGGAGAAGAAACTCGAGGAGCTGAAGCGGGGCCTCGGCGGGCAGCAGGAGAAGCCCGCCGGGAAGCCCGCGGCCCGGGTGATGGTCCTCGACGAGCGGCAGTTCCCCCTGGCGGTCCGGGACCACCCCTTCCTCGTGGTGGACCTCTGGGCGCCCTGGTGCGGCCCCTGCAGGATGGTCGGCCCCGTCATCGAGGAGCTCGCGGCCGAGTTCGCGGGGAGGATCAGCTTCGCCAAGCTGAACACCGACGAGAACCAGAGGCTCGCCATGAGATACGGGATCACCGCCATCCCCACCATCATGCTCTTTCTCCAGGGGAAGCTCGTGGAGAAGGTCGTCGGGGCCTACCCGAAGCCCCTCCTCAGGGACCGGATCCTCCGGGCGTTTGATATGACAGGGTAGTCCGAGCGAAGCGAGGAGTGCCCTGTAAGGAAAATCCGTCAGGATTTTCCGCGACGAGTTCACCCGAGGATCAACTCGTGCGGGTGGGCCCATCAGGGTTTGCCCGTACCGGGCTAATCCGGCCGGAACTTCCACTTCTCCCCGATCTTCGCGGCGAGGATGAAGTCGTTCCGGGTGAGCCCGCCGCTCGCGTGGGTATAGAGGGCGACCGTCACCACCCGCTGGCCGG
>JAJRCS010000018.1 GCA_028678815.1 Methanomicrobiales archaeon
CCTCGTGGAGGGGATGCTCCTCGGGCGCATCTCCCCGGTTCACTGGATCTGAACCCGGTCCGCCCCGTCCCTCAGCCAGGGAGTTCCACTGTCCCCTGCCCGGTCTTCCGGGTGTGTATCGGTCCCGGGGATGGCAGGGATGGCAGAGGGTATGCCTCCGGCGGTTCTCTTTTTAAAGACATTCATAATATTTAAATATGGTACCAATCTCATGGATTGCTTTGGAGCCGAAAAACATATTAAAACCATTTTTATGCACCAATTTAACAGAAACACAATTTAAATCTATTATCAATTATTGGCAATGTTTAAATAGTATGGTGTGCAATTCTATGCATTTGAGGTGAGCGAGATGAGGTTATCCATCACTGCATTCCTGATTATCCTCATATGCACGCTCTCAGCGGTGGCACAGGCGGAGGCCGCCCCGGATCACATGACCATGTCGGCGAAGGACTGGATGGTCGCAAACGGGGTGGACGTCTCGACCCTCACCGTGAACGTGTATGATGCGAGCGGGGATCCCATCCCCGTTGCCGACGTGAGCTTCCGGGTGGATGCACCCTGGACGGTATCACCTGCGGGCGGGAGGACCGACAGCCTGGGAAAGGTCACCACCGTCCTCCAGCCGACGACGAAGAGCGGGGCCGCCGTCATCACGGTGAACGCCTCGGTCATCGAGGGAGGCGTGCCCCTGTTCCTCGAGCAGACCTATACGCAGAATATCGATCACGCCACCCCCTTCAAGGCATCCCCTGCCTACGAGCTGAACGTGTCCGTGGGGAGCACCACGACCATCGACGTGAAGGTGACGGATGCGAACGGGAACAACGTGGATAACCGGAACGCCGTGGAGACGGTCCAGTTCACGGCCTCGGGGACCGGCGATTCCGGCTTCTGGGACGGCTCCTCCTTCGTGAAGGTCCTCACGGTCCCGGTGAACTCCGAGGGAATAGCCGGGGTGACCTACTTTGTCACGAAGTCGGGTTCCAACTACGTGGATATCCAGCCCCCGATACCCATAACCCACCGGCTCATCACCATCACCGGGGTGAACGACGGCCCGCCCCATGCCATCACCCAGGCCATCTCGCCCGGCGGCTTCCCGTACCCCTATACCAAGACTGACGGGAGCAGGTTCCGGGTCGTCTATACCCTCCTCGACGAGTACGGGAACCCGGCAGGGAACCGGGGCCTCCGGATCGCGACAAGCATCCCGGGCGAGGAGACCGTTCTTACGACCAACAGCAACGGGGTCGTCGCCTTCTACTACCAGAAGGATGTCGCCGGGCTCTATATCCTCACCGCCACCGCCGTGGATAACGTGACCGTCACCATCTCCCAGACCGTTGAGTTCATCGCCGCCGACCCCACCACCATGCTCCTCACCGCGAGCCCCCAGACGATGCCCTCCCGGGACGTGAAGTCCCTCGGGACCTCCACCCTCTTTGCCAAGGTCATCGATGCCAAGGGGAACCCGGTGGACGGGGAGCTCGTCACCTTCACCATCTGGTCCTACAATGCGGGGGTCTTCAACCAGACCACGGCTCCGTCGATAGAAAACGAGACCGTCACGACCGATGTCCCCCGGGAGATCATCACCGCCATCACCAACATAGACGGGTACGCCGAGGTCACCTTCCGGCCGGGGGCCTTCACCAAGGACCACGGTGATCCCCTCTACAGCTACACCGCCGAGGGGAACGCCCTCGTCCAGGCGACCTGGGGGGCCATCACCCACAACATCGAGCTCTCGTACAAGAATTACCCCTTCCTCTCGGTGGATGCCTATGCCGAGCCGAAGACCCTCGAGGTGAACGACACGGTGAACGTCACCATCCGGCTCAAGGGCGACGGGTGGGCCCTCCAGGTGGCCCCCATCGACGTGATCCTCCTCACGGACCGCTCGGGCTCGATGCTCTTCAACGAGTCCCTCGACTCCTCGGGAGATCCTGACACCATCATCTCCGAGTCTCCCGAGGACCGGATGGTCCATGCCATGGACGCCGGCAAGGTCTTCGTGGACCAGATGAACAGCACCGACCGGATCGGGCTCGTCTCCTTCGGGGATCTCTCGGGCACCAACGGGTACGCCATCCTCTACGATACCGGGAACGCGACCACCGCCCCCTACATCTACGGGTACAGGTGGCGGGCCGGCCGGGATTACTCGATAAACCGGTACGGGCACGGCTCCTCCTACTACACGGATGACATCAGCTATGTCACCACCAATTACCCGGGCCACGGGTCGACCGGGAAGTACTATGGCGGGGCCATGGCCTCGGTGGACCTGCCCCTCTCCAAGGATAAGTCCACGGTGAAGAACATTGTCGGCCAGATGGTCCCGAACGGGGGCACACCCATGCGGTACGGGCTCTGGTCGGCGGTGAACCAGATCGTGAACGACCCCGATATCCTTGCCCACCGGCGGGACGACTCGGTGAGGGCCATCGTGCTCCTCACCGACGGCGCCTGGAACACCGGCGGCGATCCCCGGGGCGGGGCCGGGGCGGCGAACCTCCCGACCATCGGTACGGGAAGCGTCATCACCTGGGCGAAGGACAACGATATCCGGATCTTCACCATCGCCCTGGGATCTGAGCCCTACCAGGACCAGCTCCAGGCCTATGCCGACGAGACCGGCGGAAAGGCCTATCTGGCCTCCTCGGGGCTCGCCCTCGAGACCATCTACAAGGACATCGCCGGGGAGCTCCATACCGAGGCAGGGGTCGGGACCACCATGGACCTCTCCTTCAAGAACGTCGAGGTGAACGGGGCCCTCATCCCGGGCCTCGATGCCCTGCAGTACGTCTGCCTGCCCCCCGTCTCGACCCACGAGTTCAGCTACAACCAGACCATGCCGGTCATCGTGAACCGGTTCTATGACCAGACCGCCGACTGGTCGGGTGACCAGAGCCTCCACTTCGATGTCGGGACCATCTTCATCGGCGGGGTCTGGGAGGCCAACTTCTCCATGAAGATCCTGAAGGACGGGAACATCAAGATCCTTGACTCCAACTCCACCATCAAGTTCAACGACGGGTCCGAGCTCCCGCTGCCGGATACCTACATCACGGCCCGGCCGGACGACCTGGGCCATGGCCCCATGGGCATCGGGATCTGGGTGGAGGATGTCCGGAGGACGGATACCGGCCCGGCCACGGAGTTCGTGGACATCGCCTGGAACCTCACCTACGTCGGCGATGAGTCCGTCGTCCGGGAGGACATCGATATCCTCCTGGAAGGGACGAGCGACTGGAGCCACCGGCTCACCAAGTACGTGGCCCCCACGACGGAGAATGATGCCATGACCATGGATGTCTCGTCCCTCCCGTCGGGCACCTGGCTCGTCCGGGTGAAGGCCACCGCCCTGGATGCCGGCGAGGATGCGGGGATCACCCAGTTCATCATCCAGAGGGCAGAGGGGACGCCGAAGATCAAGATCGGCTGAACGTCTCCCCCCCGAAGCTCATCCCATCATCCCTTTTTTTTCCCGGAAGAACCTGTGTAGAGCTGGGTGCCTGACCCCGGAATCCCGGTGCAGAAACCCCCCCTGCCGGCACGCGTTACGGACCCAGCGGGAATCGAACCCGCGTCCTTGGGTCTCTTCTCCCTGTGAGGAACCGAAGCCCAAGAGGATATCCTCTACCCCATGGGTCCATCTCCCTGTTTCTCCCTGTGCCTCTTAACCATTCCCGTACGCCCGCGCCGGTCCTCCGGGACGCCACCCAGTCCCGAGGGGCCCCTTTCCCCCCTGGACAATCCCGGCTCCGTCCAGAGGGGCCCCTGCCCCCCTGGACGGGAGGAGCCGCTTCGCGCCTCCTCCCCCCCTGGACAGCTCCGCCTCCTTTGGAGCCGTCGCTCCCTGCGGGACCCGGGATCCCGTCCAGAGGGGCCCCTTCCCCCCTGGACAATCCCGGCTCCGTCCAGAGGGGCCCCTCCCCCCCTGGACAGCTCCGCCTCCTTTGGAGCCGTCGCTCCCTGCGGGACCCGGGATTCATCCAAACGTTGAAATTGCCCTGTCTCCAAGTACGTGGTGGGATGATCCTCTCCGCATCCGAGATACGCCGCAGGCTGGATGGGGGCGGCGGCCTCGTGATCCGACCGTACAACGAGGCATCGCAGCAGCCGGCCTCGTACGATCTCCGGGTGACCGGCCACCAGATCCTGGCCCGGGGAGCCTGCACCCTCGTCCCGAGCCTCGAGTGGGTGGAACTCCCCGCCGACCTTGCCGCGACCCTCAGGTGCAGGTCCTCCTATGCCCGGCGGGGCCTCATCATCGGCGGCGGCTTCGTGGACCCGGGGTTCCGGGGGCAGCTCACCCTCTGCCTCACCAACATGGGGGCCGAGGATATCGTGCTCCCGCCCTCGGAGCGGGTGGTACAGATGATCCTCCACCGGGTCGAGGGAGGAACCGAGCTCTATGACGGGCGCTACCAGGACAGCAGCGGGGTGGTGAAGGCGCGATGAGGCTCATCCCGAGCGAGCGGAAGTACCTGGAGATCCTCCGGATCCTGAAGGAGCACCGGGAGCCCATGGGGGCGAAGAGGCTCTCGGAGATCCTCGCCAAGCGGGGCTTCGTCCTCACCGACCGGGCCGTCCAGTACTACCTCAGGTACCTGGACGAGATGGGCTTCACCCGGAAGGTGGGGAATACCGGGCGCGTCCTCACCCGCGAGGGGATGGCCGAGACCGAGAGCGCCCTCGTGGGCGAGCGGATCGGCTTCATCATCTCCAGGCTCGAGCGGCTCGCCTTCCGGAGCACCTTCGACCCCGAGACCGGGACCGGCGACGTGGCCTACAACCTCTCCACGGTCCCGGAGGAGGAGGCGGCGGGGGTGGTCCGGTCCTTCGAGAAGGTCTCCCGGGCCGGGTATGGGTTCTTCCCCTCCTGCAAGGTTCTGGACCGGGACCCTCGGGTCCCTGAGGGGCAGGTGGGGATCCTCACCCTCTGCAGCATCACCCTTGACGGGGTCCTCCTCAGGTCCGGGATCCCGGTCCTCATGGCCTACGGGGGGAGGATCGCCTTCGAAGGGGGGGAGGTGAAGGGGTTCCTGGACCTCATCGGCTACCGGGGGACCACCGTCGATCCCCTCCAGCTCTTCATCTCGGCAGGCCTCACCTCCATCCACGGGGTGATAGCGACCGGGACCGGGGTTGCGGTCGCCAATGTCCGGGAGGTGCCGGTCCCCGCGCTGGACCGCGCCCGGGAGCTCCTCGGGCAGCTGGGGGGCTGGGGCTTCACCCCCCCGGCAGCCGTGGGCAACCAGGTCTTCAACCTCGCCCATTCCCAGCACCACATCTCCATCGTCTCTTATCGCGGGATGAACATGGTCGGGCACGGGGTCGAGGAAGGGTACCACATCAGGACCGAGATAGGGGCCGGGAACATCCCGTTTTCGAAGA
>JAJRCS010000006.1 GCA_028678815.1 Methanomicrobiales archaeon
CCCCCGGCAGGCAAGGTACTGGCCCCTTCCGGGTATCGACCGGGTCCTCCCGGGGGAAGGAACCGCCGGATCCTTCTGGGAAGACCGGGGTGACCGCCACCACGCGGGGATTGATCTCTACGCACCGGCTGGTTCGCCGGTGGTGGCCATCGGGGAGGGCACGGTCAGCCTGGTATCGGTCTTCACGTCCCCGGATTTCGTCCCCTACTGGAACAGGACCTGCGAGGTGACCATCGCCCATGCCCCGGGGATCCTCTGCCGGTACGCCGAGCTCGGGGATGTAACCGTCGACCGGGGTACCCGTGTCCGGGGCGGGGATGTCATCGGCCACGTCGGCCAGGTCCTCAACCTCCCCCTCGTCGGGCCGGATGCCCCCCCGTACATCCGCTCCCTGAAGGAGCGGGGCCGGGGCAGCATGCTCCACCTCGAGGTATATGCCTCGGTCCCCGGGCAGTCCACCGGATACCGGGGCGGGAACTGGTTTACCAGGGAGAAGCCGGCGAACCTCCTCGACCCCGCCCTGCTGCTCCGCGATACTCTTTGACCTTCCCCGGGGCACCCTTATGGTAACCGGGGGTGAAGATCCATGGAGAGGGGAGAGATGGACCCGGCCATAACCGTGGAGGGCCTCACGAGGCGTTTCGGGAGCCTCACCGCGGTGGATGCCGTCTCCTTCACCGTGGACCGGGGGGAGCTCTTCGCCCTCCTCGGGCCGAACGGGGCCGGGAAGACCACCATCATCAACATGCTCATCACCCTCCTCTCTCCCAGCTCCGGCACCGCCCGGGTGGCAGGGTTTGACGTCGTCCGGGAGAAGGACGCGGTCAGGCGGCACATCGGCATCGTCTTCCAGGAGCCGGCCCTGGACAAGGACCTCACCGGGAAGGAGAACCTGGACTTCCACGGGATGATGTACGGGATCCCCCGGGCCGAGCGGGCCCGGAGGATCGCGGGGGTCCTCGAGCTCGTGGAGCTCACCGAGAAGGCCGATGTCCTCGTCCAGAACTACTCCGGGGGGATGAAGCGGAGGCTCGAGATCGCCCGGGGCCTCATCCACCACCCCTCGGTCCTCTTCCTCGACGAGCCGACCCTGGGCCTCGACGCCCAGACCCGCCGGCGGATCTGGGAGTACATCCGGCGGATGAACCGGGAGGAGGGGGTGACCATCATCCTCACCACCCACTACATGGAGGAGGCCGATTACCTCTCGGGGAGGGTGGCCATCATCGACCGGGGGAAGATCGTGGCCATGGGGACCCCCCACGGGCTGAAGGACATCCTCGGGGGGGATGTCGTCACCCTGGAGCTCGACGGGGATGCCGGGGCCTTCCTCACCCTTCTCGTGGGCATCCCGTGGGTGAAGGGGGCGAAGGAGCATGACGGGGAGGTGAGCGTGACGGTGGAGATGGGGGAACGGCGGGTCCCGGACCTCGTAGCCCTCGCCCTCGGGCAGGGGATCACCGTGCGATCGGTCCTCCTCCGGAAGCCAAGCCTCGAGGACGTCTTCCTCCACTACACGGGAAGGACCATCCGGGAGCGGGAGGTCACGGCCAACGAGTCCCGGAAGGAGCTCATCACGAGGAGGATGCTCCGGTGATCGACGGGATCGCCATCTACGTCCTCTGGCTCCGGGAGATGACCCGGTTCCTCCGGGCGAAGTCCCGGGTCATCGGGACCCTGGGGATGCCCCTCTTCTTCATGGTCTTCCTGGGGTTCGGCTTCTCCCGGGCCCAGGTCCCCAACCTCCCCCCGGGGGTGAGCTACATCGAGTACCTGGTGCCAGGTATCATCGGGATGACCCTCCTTTTCTCCTCCACCTTCAGCGGGATCTCGGTTCTCTGGGACCGGGAGTTCGGGTTCCTGAAGGAGATCATGGTGGCGCCGGTCAGCCGGGTCTCCATCGTCCTCGGGAGGATCGCCGGCGGGGCCACCACCGCCCTCCTCCAGGGGGCGGCCATCCTCCTCCTCTCGGTGCTCCTGGGCTTCTCCCTCCCGGGGATCGCGGGCCTCCTCGGCGCCATCCTCTTCATGCTCCTCGTCTCGGTGACCTTCATCAGCCTCGGGCTCGTCTTTGCCTCGAACATGAAGGACATCCATGGCTTCAACCTCATCACGAACTTCGTGGTCTTCCCCCTCTTCCTCCTCTCGGGGGCCCTCTTCCCCCTGGAGAATCTCCCCCCCGCGGTCCAGGCCTTCGCCTACGTGAATCCCCTCACCTACGGGGTGGACGGCCTCCGGGGCACCCTCCTCGGGGTCTCGGCCTTCCCCGTCCCCCTGGACCTCGCCGTCCTCCTCCTGTCATCCCTCGTCATGATCGCCCTCGGGTCCTTCTTCTTCGAGCGGTGCCAGTGCTAGGGCGGGACACTCCGGCCCGATACCGCCGGGGCCAGGGCTCCTGTATGAACTACCGGGGTTCCCGAAGGAGGATCCCTTCCCCGAAGCCTGAAAAAAAGAGAGATGGGGTGGTGTTTTTAGCGCCGCTTCGCCAGGAAGACGAGCACCGCGAGGCCGGTGATGGCGAGGAGGGCCCCGAAGCCGGGGATCGGGGTCACCGGTGAGGCCGTGGTCGCTCCTGCCGTGGTTGCAGCTCCGGTGGGTGCGGCTGTCGCAGGTGGGGCGGTCGGCACCGGGGTGACGATGGGCTGGCTCACCACCGGGGTTGTCCCGGTCTTCTTCTCGGTATCGGTGCCGTAGCTGTTGGATACCGTCAGGGTCACGTCGTAGGCACCCTCCTTCTGGTAGATATGGACGGGGTTCTGCTCGGTGGAGGTCTGCCCGTCACCGAAGTTCCAGGACCAGGTGGTGGGATTCCCGGTGGAGAGATCCGTGAAGGTGACCGTGAAGGGCTTGACGCCCCGCCGCTCGTCGGCGGTGAAGTCGGCATCGGGCTTGCCCCCTGCCGTGACGTAGCCGGTCTTCGTCTCGCTGTCAGCGCCGTAGGCGTTCCTCACGGTGAGGGTGACGGTGTAGGTCCCTGCCTTCGTGAACAGGTGGGAGGGGTTCCGGTCCGAGGAGGTGCCGCCATCGCCGAACTCCCAGGCCCAGGAGGTGGGCCCGCCCTTCGACGCATCATTGAACTTCACCACGAAGGGAACGCTCCCCGCCCTCGCGAGGGCGTTGAAGTCGGCAGTCGGGGGCATGCCCGTGGTGACGAATCCTGCCTTGGTCTTCGTGGAGCGGCCGAAATCATTGGAGCAGGTGAGGGATACCCCGTACGTCCCTGCCCGCGTGTAGGTATGGGTCGGGTTCTTCTCGGTGGATGTGGTGCTGTCGCCGAAGTCCCAGCGCCAGGCTGTCGGGGCCCCGGTGCACATCTCCTGGAAGGCCACGGCAAGGGGGACCTCGCCGCTCTGGGGCTGGCCGGTGAAGTCGGCGACCGGCCCGAGGCCGACGCTGATGAGCTGGTCCTTGGTCTCGCTGTCGGTCCCGAAGGCGTTCGTAACGGTCAGGGTGACGGTATACACACCGTTTGCCGCGTACGTGTGGGACGGGTTCGCGGCGGTGGAGGTGCCACCGTCACCAAAGGTCCACGAGTAGGTCAGGGGGGTTGCACCCGTCGACTTGTCGATGAAGGCCACGGCCAGGGGCGGGGCACCAGTGAGGGGGGCTGCTGCGAAGTCTGCATTGGGGGCGCGCCCGACAATGATGTACCCGGTCGCACCGGCCACGCAGTCATCGACGTTCCCGGTCTTCTTCTCGGTGTCGGTGCCATAGCTGTTCGCCACCGTGAGGCTGACGTCGTAGGTGCCCTCGAACTTGTACACGTGCGTCGGGTTCTGTTCGGTGGAGGTGGATCCGTCGCCGAAGTTCCAGAGCCATGACGTGGGGCCCCCGACCGAGAGGTCCGTGAACCTCACGGTGAGGGGTGCCGTCCCGACCCTCTGATCGGCGGTGAATTCCGCCATGAGGGCCGCCCCGGCGTTCACGTAGCCCGTCTTCGTCTCGCTGTCAGAACCGTAGGCATTCGCCACGGTGAGGGTCACCGTGTAGGCCCCTGCCTTCGTGTAGACATGGGACGGGCTCGCCTGGGTCGAGGTTCCCCCGTCGCCGAAGTCCCAGGTCCAGGAGGTGGGCCTGCCCGTTGAGGCGTCCGTGAACTTCACGGCCAGGGGGACGGGGCCCGTCCTCGGCAGGCCGGCGAAGTCCGCGGTCGGGGGCATGCCTGCGGTGATGAAACCTGCCTTGGTCTTGGTCGAGCTGCCGAAGGCATTGGAGCACGTCAGGGTGACCCCGTAGGTCCCGGCCTTCGTATAGGTGTGAGCCGGGTTCCTCTCGGTGGAGCTGCCGCTGTCACCGAAGTCCCACTTCCAGGTGGTGGGGTTCCCGGTGCACATCTCCTGGAAGTTCACTGCCAGGGGAAGGGTGCCGCTCTGGGGGAGCCCCGTGAAGTCGGCGACCGGTCCCATCCCGACGCTCACGAAGTTGGGCTTGGTCTCGCTGTCAGACCCGTAGGCGTTCGTGATGGTCAGGGTGACTGAGTACACCCCGTTGGCCGTGTAGGTATGGGTCGGGTTGGCGAGGTCGGATGAACCGCCATCCCCGAAGTCCCACTTGTAGGTCCGGGGGGTCGAGCCCCCGCACTGTTCCTTGAAGGCCACGGCGAGGGGCGGTGCCCCGGAGACGGGATTTGCCGTGAAGTCTGCCACGGGGTAGAGCCCCACGACGATATACCCGCTCTCCGAGGCCGTGCTGCCCGTTCCCTGGGCGTTCACGAGCCCGATCATGGCGATGGCCAAAAGAAGTGCTAAAACCTTCGCGATTCTTTCTCTCCTCATCTGGTAACCCTCCGATCAGTGTAGGTTTCCCTTTTCCCGGAACGTCCACCGGCATGAGGGCGAGCGGGCTCCGGGGCGAGAAATACCATCCTGCTATCAATCTGCTATGTCTTAAAATTATGGATATGCATTCACCTTCCCCCGTCGGAAACGGGCTCTCGGGTGAAAAGCGATGACCGGAGGAATCATCACCCGGTCCTGCATACCTATCCCGGGGCAGGAGGTCCGGAGAGGCCGGATCGCGGGATCACCAAGGTGAAGGATGGATCGGAGGTTCTTCTTCATTACCCGGGTGCCGGACGAGCCCGGCTCCCTGGAGAGGGCTGCGGCCATCATCACGGCCGGTAACGGGAACATCAACCGGGTCCATTATGACCGGAGGATCGACCCCCGGACCGTCTTCTTCGAGGTGACGGCCGGGGAGGGGATGGTGGAGGAGATCCGGAGGGGGCTCGAGGCCCGGGGGTACCTCCGGGAGAGCCTCCCGGCCCCCGGCTTTCTCAGGTTCGCCGTGCACCTCCCCCACCGCCCGGGGGCCCTCCACGAGTTCCTCGGGCATACCACGGCTGCCCGGGCGAACATCGCCTTCGCCGACTTCGATGACTCGGGGGACGGCCCGGAGAGGCTCGTCATGGCGATGACCCTGGAGGACCGGGCGGTGGCGGGCCGGCTCCTGGACCGGCTGAAGTCCCGGTACCGGGTCGAGGTCCTCGAGTCCGTGGCAGGGGAGGACGGGCTGGACGACACGGTCTTCTACCTCCGGTTCGCCGAGGAGCTCCGGTCCCTCCTCGGCGGGGGGGAGGAGGCCTTCCTCCTCCGGCTCCTCCATGACGTGAACCACATCGTCCAGGAGCTGGAACACCGGGGCGAGGACCCGGAGACCGTCTTCTCGAGCATCCTCGCCACGGGGAGGACCCTCCGGGGGACCTGCGGGGCGGGCTTCTACGCGGACGTGCAGGGCATCCCCCTCGCGGAGAACCTCCGGCTCACCTGCCTCCAGCTCCCCTGCGGCGGGAACGTCTACCTCCTCGCCTCCCCGGGCCACCTCCTCATGGTGGACACCGGCTACGGGATCTACCACGCGGACCTCGTGCAGGCCTTCTCCCGGCTCGGCATCGGGGAGCCCGGCAACCTCTCGTCCATCCTCATTACCCATGCCGATGCCGACCACTGCGGGGGGGCCGGCCTCTTTCCTGCCGGCACCCGGCTCACCCGGGCCTCCCTTGAGTGCATCCGGACCCGGAACCGGGCGACCGGCTCCCGGAGCGAGGGGCTCATCCTCGAGACCGTGTACACGACCCTCATCAACCTCTTCTCCCGGTTCACTCCGCCGTCGGAGATCGAGCTCCTCGGGGAGCCGGGGGAATCCCGGACCGGCGGCTTCCCCGTCCTCGCCCGGTTCAGCCTCGGGGGCCACCCCTTCGAGATCCTCCGGGGCTTCGACGGGCACATGGCCGGCCAGGTCTACCTCGCCTGCCGGGAGCTCCGGGTCCTCTTCACCGGGGACAGCCTCATCAACCTGGAGGGGCTCACCCCCGAGAGGCGCGCCTTCAACTCCCTCGCCGTGAACCTCATCACCTCGGTGAACGTGGACCGGGATCTCGCGAGGAGGGAGCGGGAGGGGCTCATCGCCCTCGCTGCCGCGTGGGATGCAGAAGGCCGGGGGGACGGGAGGCGGTGCCTCCTCTGCGGCGGGCACGGGCCGGTCTCGGTCCTGGACGGGGAGTCCCCCGTCACCTTCGGCGCGGTGGAACGGTACCTGCCGTGAAGGCGGGGAGGATCCGGGATTCCGGTCCCGAGGGGCCCCTACCCCCCGGGACAGCCCCGGCTCCTTCGGACCCGGGGCCCCGGCCGGATCACATCCGCATCGTTAATACCTCCCCTTCACCACTGTGTATGGTAAATCCATGAAGGCGGTCCTGGGACTCGAAGACGGGGATTCTGTCGTCGGGGAGGGTTTCGGGGTCGAGGGTTCCTGCGCCGGGGAGCTGGTCTTCTGCACCACGATGACCGGCTACATGGAGGCCCTCACCGACCCGAGCTACAACGGGCAGATCCTCATGTTCACCTATCCCCTCATCGGGAACTACGGGGTGGACGAGAAGAACTTCCAGAGCAAGGGCGTGAAGGCCCTCGGGTGCGTCCTCCGGGAGCTCTGCAGGGTGCCCTCCGGCGGACCCGCCCTCGGGCCGTACTTCGAGAGGAACGGGCTCCTCGGGATCACGGGCATCGATACCCGGCGCCTGACCATCAAGTGCCGGGAGAAGGGCACCATGCGGGCGGCCCTCATCGTCGGGGACGACAGCAGGGAGGAGGCCGTGGACCGCGCCCTCTCGGTCCCCCTCATCACCGAGATGGACCTCGTCGGTGAGGTCTCCTGTAAACAGCCCTACCACATCCCGGGTCCCGGAAAGAGGATCGCCGTCCTGGACCTGGGCATCAAGAAGAACATGCTCGTCTCCCTGGGGAGACGGGGTGCAGACCTCCATGTCTACCCCCACGACACCCCCCACGACGTGATCAAGGCCTGCAAGCCCGATGCGCTCTTCATCAGCAACGGCCCCGGCGACCCGAAGAGGGCCGTCGCCCCCGTGGAGTGCGTCCGGGAGTTCGTCGGGGAGATCCCCGTCTTCGGGATCTGCTTCGGGAACCAGATCGCCGCCCTCGCCCTCGGCGGCGACACCTACAAGCTGAAGTTCGGCCACCGGGGCACGAACCAGCCGGTCCGCTACCGGGACGGCTCCATCTATATCACCACCCAGAACCATGGCTTTTCCGTGGACGGGGAGAGCCTCCCCGAGGGCTGCACCGTCTCGTACATGAACGTGAACGACGGGACCCTGGAGGGCTTCGAGAACCGGGACCTCGGCATCTTCTGCGTCCAGTTCCACCCCGAGGCCCACGGGGGGCCCCTCGACACCGAGGAGCATTACTTCGACGAGATGTTCCGGAGGATCTGCTGATGCCCCGGAAGAAGCACATCCGGAAGGTCCTCCTCATCGGGTCGGGCCCCATCCAGATCGGCCAGGCCGCGGAGTTCGACTTCTCGGGCTCGCAGGCCTGCAAGGCCCTCAGGGAGGAGGGGGTGACCGTCGTCCTCGTGAACTCGAACCCGGCCACCATCCAGACCGATCCCGAGATGGCGGACATCATCTACATCGAGCCCCTCCGGGCCGCGACCATCGCGAAGATCATCGAGAAGGAGCGGCCCGACGGGATCCTCTCCGGCATGGGCGGGCAGACCGGCCTGAACATGACGGCCGAGCTCGCCGAGATGGGAGCCCTGAAAGGGGTCGAGATCCTGGGGACGCCCCTCGAGGCCATCTACAAGGGCGAGGACCGGGAGCAGTTCAAGGACCTCATGCTCTCCATCGGCGAACCGGTGCCCCGGTCCATGATCCTCCGGGACATCCGGGAGCTCGAGGAGGCCGAGCGGGTCGTCGGCCTCCCCGCCATCATCCGCCCTGCCTACACCCTCGGCGGGAGCGGCGGCGGGATCGCCCACACGAGGGAGGCGCTCCGGAAGATCACCGAGGTCGGCCTCACCCGGTCCCGGATCCACCAGGTCCTCATCGAGGAGAGCGTTCTCGGCTGGAAGGAGATCGAGTTCGAGGTGATGCGGGACGCCTCCGACACCTGCATCATCGTCTGCGGCATGGAGAACGTCGATGCCATGGGGATCCACACGGGCGAGAGCGTCGTGGTCGCCCCCATCCTCACCCTCCGGGACGACGAGTTCCAGATGCTCCGGTCCGCGGCCATCAAGATCATCCGGGCCCTCGGGGTCCAGGGCGGCTGCAACATCCAGTTCGCGTACCGGGACGGGAACTACCGGGTCATCGAGGTAAACCCCCGGGTCTCCCGGTCCTCTGCCCTCGCCTCAAAGGCGACCGGCTACCCCATCGCCCGGGTCGCCTCGAAGATCGCCATCGGCCTCCGGCTCGACGAGATCATGAACACGGTGACCGGCTGCACCCCGGCCTCCTTCGAGCCCGCGGTGGACTACGTCGTGGTGAAGGTGCCCCGCTGGCCCTTCGACAAGTTCAAGACCGCCGACCGGACCCTCACCACGGCCATGAAGTCCACGGGCGAGGTGATGGCCATCGGCCGGACCGTGGAGGAGGGCTTCAAGAAGGCCCTCCGATCCCTTGATACCGATGTCACCCATCACACGAACCCGAACGAGATCCGGATGATCCTGCAGCGGCCGACGGACGAGCGGTTCGGGTGCCTCTTCGATGCCTTCCGGGCGGGCTTCACGGTGAAGGAGATCGAGGACCTCACCTTCATTGACCCCTACTTCCTCGAGAAGATCCGGAACGTCGTGGAGATGGAGAAGAAGCTCGCCGCAGGATGTGGGCCGGATCTCGTCAGGGAAGCGAAGGAGTTCGGCTTCTCCAACGCCGAGATCGTGAAGCTCACCGGCCTCCCCTGGGACGAGGTGGAGAATATTGCCGGAAAGCCGAGTTACAAGATGGTGGACACCTGCGCCGCGGAGTTCCCGGCCACGACGCCGTACTTCTACTCCACCTGGGAGACCGAGTGCGAGATCGCCCCCGGGGATGACCGGAAGGTGCTCATCCTCGGGTCGGGGCCCATCCGGATCGGCCAGGGGATCGAGTTCGACTACTGCACGGTCCACGCCGTGAAGGCGGTGCGGGAGGAGGGGATCGAGGTCCACATCGTGAACAACAACCCCGAGACGGTCTCCACCGACTTCGACACCTCGGACCGGCTCTTCTTCGAGCCGATGCAGCTCGAGGACGTGGTGAACATCCTGAAGAAGGACTCCTACCGGGGCGTCATGGTCCAGTTCGGGGGCCAGAACTCCATCAACCTGGCCCTCCCCCTGGAGAAGGAGATCGGGCGGCTCGGGATCCCGACGAAGATCCTGGGGACGAGCCCCGATGCCATGGACATCGCCGAGGACCGGGACCGGTTCAGCGAGTTCCTGGACCGGCTCAGGATCCCGAGCCCGCCGAACAGCTCGGCCTACTCCGAGGAGGAGGCCTTCGCCATCGCCGAGAAGATCGGGTACCCCGTCCTTGTCCGGCCCTCCTATGTCCTCGGGGGGCGGGCCATGGAGATCGTACATGACAGCGCCGAGCTCGCCACCTACATCAAGGAGGCCGTCCGGGTCTCCCGGAATCACCCGGTCCTCATCGACCTCTTCCTCCAGAACGCCGTGGAGATCGACGTGGACGCTGCCTGCGACGGCGAGGAGGTGCTCATCGGCGGGATCATGGAGCACATCGAGGAGGCGGGGGTCCACTCCGGCGACTCGGCCTGCGTCATCCCGCCGCAGTCCCTCACCCCCTCCCAGATCGCCCGGCTCGACGACTACACCCGGCGGATCGCCCTCGAGCTCGGCGTCATCGGGCTCGTGAACATCCAGTACGCCATCAAGGACGACATCGTCTACGTCCTCGAGGCGAACCCGCGGGCCAGCCGGACGGTCCCCTTCGTGAGTAAGGCGACGGGGATCCCCCTCGCCAAGGTCGCCGCGAAGGTGATGATGGGGAGGAAGATCCGTGACATCGGCTACCGCGAGCGGGAGATCAAGCACGTCGCGGTGAAGGAGGTGCTCCTCCCCTTCAACAAGCTCCCCGGCGTGGACACGGTCCTCGGCCCCGAGATGAAGTCAACGGGGGAGGTCATGGGCATCGACTATGACTTCGGCCGGGCCTACTACAAGGCCTGCATCTCGGCCGACAACGAGCTCCCCACAACCGGGAAGGTCTTCATCTCCATCTCCGCCGACCAGCGGGAGGAGATCGCCCCCATCGCGAAGAAGCTCGTGGGGATGGGCCTCTCCCTCTACGGGACAGACGGCACCGTGGCCTTCCTCCATGACGTGGGGGTGGAGGCCCAGATGGTGAGAAAGGTCCAGGAGGGCTCCCCGAACGTCATCGACATGATCCGGAACGGGGAGATCCGGCTCATCATCAACACGCCCAAGGACAAGCAGTCCCGGCAGGACCACTACCAGATCATGCGGACGGCGGTGGAGCTCGGGATCCCGTACATCACCACCCCGCAGGCGGCGAAGGCGGCGGCGAACGCCATCGACGCCATCCGGCGGGAGAAGATCACCATCGAGCCCCTGGGGCACTACATCGGGGGAGCCTGATGAAGAAGGGAAAGGCACAGAAGAAGGGAACCGTCGTCCTCGCCTTCTCGGGCGGCCTGGACACCTCGGTCTGCATCCCCCTCCTCCGGGAGCGGTACGACTATGACCGGGTCGTCACCGTGGCCGTGGACGTCGGGCAGCCGGAGGCCGACCTCCGGCAGGCAACGGAGAAGGGGCGGAAGTTCGCGGACGGGCACTACACCATCGACGCGAAGGAGAAGTTCGTGGAGGAGTACGTCTTCCCCTCCCTCAAGGCGAACGGCTCGTACGAGGGCTACCCGCTGGGGACGGCCCTCGCCCGGCCCCTCATCGCCGAGGAGACCGTGGCCATCGCGAGGCTGGAGGGGGCACAGGTGGTGGCCCACGGCTGCACGGGGAAGGGCAACGACCAGCTCCGGTTCGACTTCATCATCCGGTCCGCGGGCCTCGAGGTGGTCGCCCCCATCCGGGAGCTGAACCTCACCCGGAGCTGGGAGATCGAGTACGCCCGGAGGCACAGGATGCCCGTCACCGTGGCAAAGAAGAACCCGTACTCCGTGGACGAGAACTGCTGGAACCGGTCCATCGAGGGCGGCATGCTCGAGGACCCGGCCTTCCACCCCCCCGAGGAGATCTACAGGTGGACCGTCGATCCCCGGAAGGCCCCGGCAAAACCCGAGGAGGTGACGGTGAGCTTCGGGGCCGGTATCCCCGTCGCCCTCGACGGGAAGAAGATGAAAGGGTACGACCTCGTCCAGGAGATGAACCTCCGGGCAGGCAGGAACGGGGTGGGGCGGAACGACATGATCGAGGACCGGATCCTCGGGCTCAAGGCCAGGGAGGTGTACGAGCACCCGGCTGCCACCGCCCTCACCATCGCCCATGCCGACCTGGAGCACCTCGTCCTCACGAGGGCGGAGCTCGCCTTCAAGCGCGGGGTGGACGACCGGTGGTCGGAGCTCGCGTACCAGGGGCTCGTCCACGAGCCGCTCTTCCTCGCGCTTTCCGCCTTCATCGACAGGACCCAGGAGCGGGTGAACGGCGACGTGGACCTGGTGCTCTACCGGGGTTCGGTCCGGGTCGCCGGCCGGTCGTCACCGGATGCCCTCTACTCCGGGGACATGGTCTCCTTTGACAGCACGAGCCTCGACCAGGGGCATGCCGAGGGGCTTTCCCGGTTCCACGGGATCCAGGCGCAGTTCCTGAAAAAGAGGAAGTGAGGGGAGGGAATCAGCCGATCTTCTTCCCCGCCGAGGCCCCGGGGGTGCACTCGAAGACCTCGGTGATGGTGAGAACGAGGAGGCCCTTTGCCGGGTACTTCTCGTTCTTCGCCTTGATCATGGCCTTCACCTTCTCGTACTCGGCGCCGGCCGTCTTCACCGCCACCTTCCCCTTCACCTGGAAGCACTTCTTGGAGTCCGGGTCCCAGAACTCGATGGCCATCCAGGGGTTCTCCTTCACGTTCGCGAGGGTCTTCACCATGTAGTTGTCCCCGAGCCAGATGGTGTCGTCGGAGACGATCTGGACGAAGGCGATGGGAGCGACGTTGGGGACACCGCTCTTCGACGCCGTTGCCACGGGGAAGATCTTGTTCTTCCCGAAGACCGCCTTCATCTCATCGGTCAGCTTTGCCATGCGTCCACCTCAGGAATTCTCGCGAAAACCGTGATAATCGCGGTTCCGCGGGGTAGTATCTCCTCTCCCCCTGTTCCTATTTATGGATATTGGATGGGGCCACGGGAGCAGTCCCCCTTCGTTCCGCCACGAGGAGATAGTACGCAGCAAGCCCCCTCCAGGGACCCCATGCCTCCGCGACCCGGCGGGCCTCCGCGGTGTCGATCCGGGATCCCCTCGAGTAGTACCGGGTGATGGCCCTCCTGATGCCGAGGTCATCGGCGGGGATGGCATCCAGCCGGGAGAGGCCCCGGAGGAGGGCGAGCTCGGCGGTCCATACCCCCACCCCCCGGAGGGTGGAGAGATCGCGGATGAGGGCCCCGGTCTCCTCGCCCGGCCCATGGTGCTCGAGGTCCAGCCTCCCCTCGCTCACCATGCGGGCGATCCCGGCGATGTACTCGGCCTTCCTCTGCGAGAGCCCCGTGGCCCTGAGTTCCCCGGGAGGGGTCCCGGCAAGGCGTTCCGGGGTTGGGAAGGCATAGTACCTCCTCCCCTCCAGGACAAGGGTGTCCCCGAAGCTGCGGGTGAATCGCACCTCGATGCTCCGGGCAGCGGAGAGGGAGATCTGCTGCTCGATGATGGAGTCAACGAGGGCCTCGAAGAGCGTCGCGGTCCTCGGGGGCTTCAGCCCGCGGAGGTGCCGGACGATGGCCGACATCACCGGGTCCGCCTCCACGGCCTCCCCGAAGGGGGAGAGGTCGAGGTCCAGGTTGAAGAGACGGGTGACGGCCTCGCCGGCCTGCCGGGGGACACCGGGCGGGAGCGGCCCGGGTTCCACCAGCACCCGGAGCCGGGGGCGGTCCACCGTCCCCCCGGAGGTCACCGTCACGAGGACCAGCCGGCCCCCCGCTCTCATCAGCTGGCGGAAGACCCCGTCAGCGAAGGAACGGATCCCCGGGTCTCCGCCTGCGAAGATGGAGGCCGAGAGCCCGAAGTCGAAGGGTGGAACCGGCTCCAGGAGGAGGGTGGCCGGATCCCCGGCCCCCTTCTTAACGCCGGCCCCGGGGCTTCGCGGGGGCTCCCGGTTACCGGCCCTGGCTCTCCGTCTCACCGGGCGCCTTCTCACCCGCGCTTACAGCCTGGTTCCCCTCCTCAACCCGCCTGGCACCGGTGGTCCCGCGATCCTGGTAGTAAGAGGCGGCGAGGGCGATGAGGGCGACGAGGACGGCGATGCCGAACATCAGGGTGAAGCCCTGGATGACGGGGACCGTCATCGCGACAGGTCCCACCTGGAGGGCGAAGGCGCTCTTCCCGAAGAAGTACGGCACCTGCGCCGGCACCCCCATGCGGGAGAAGGCCTCGTTGATGGCGAAGTCGGCGATGGCGACGGATACCACGAAGAGGATGACGAGCCAGAGGAACTTCCGGGCACTCGCCCTGACGAGGATGTCCGAGAGGGAGCGCCTCTCCTCCTGCGCCCGGAGGATCGACCCGGCGATGAGGAGCACGCCGTAGTAGATCATGACGAGCTTCAGGGCGATGTTGAGGGACGTGATGAGGGGGGAGGTGATCTCCTTCCCGAAGCTCGTCACGAGGACCTCGAAGGGGGAGAGGGCGATGACGAGGGCGTCCGTCCCCAGGGAGAAGGTCCACCAGGCACCGAGGAAGGGGAGGATGACGAGGGCGATGCCCGCGAGGAGGCCCGGGTAATTCAGCCGGTCGAGGCCTCCTCCCGCCTGGTCCTGCCCGTTCATGAGAGCATCCCCCTGATGGTGCTCTCGTCCAGGGTCATGTCCATCCCCCCCGAGGAGAGGGTCATCTTCAGGTTGCGGAGTTCAGAGAGGGACGGCGGCCACCCGCCGGCCGCGAGGGCCTGCGGCCTCGTTGCCTCGAGCCGGATGGTCCCGGAGCCCCCGGACGGGATGGAGACCGGCGCCACCAGGGCAAGGTTCACGCTCGTGCCCCTCAGGGGTGCACTCGCCGAGAACTCCTTCACCACGACCTGCACCGGCATCGGGTTCTTCAGCTGGACCTCGAGGTAGACCCGGGAGCCGTCGTCGGTCACACCGGAACCCCGGACCGAGATGACGGGGCCCTCCGGGGCCACGAAGCCGCTTCCCCCTGTTTCGGGCAGGAGGCCCGGACCCAGCTCCGGGAAGGGACTCGCCGGGATGGCGGCCCTCTCGATATCCCAGCCATGGGCACTCAGGGGGAGGATGATGGCGACGATGATGATGAGAAGGGGGATCACATTGACGATCCCCTGGACGGTCTTATCCCTCATATACGCGGATTGGGTGGAGGGGTGCTTCAATCTTTGGGAGTCGCGAGGATGACGGCAGCCCGGGGCGTATCATCCAGCTGCACGCGGCTCCTGTCGATGGCCATGTCGAGGACATGGCCTCCTCGTGCCCGGTCATCGCTGAGGAAGTGGAGGTGATATCCCGGGAAGCCCAGACCTTCGGCAGAGGCCGGGGTATAGAACCCGACCGCCGTTCCCGTGATATTCCTGAACTCGAAGACGGCCTGACCCTTCAGGGCATCGGCGAGGGGAGGGTAGGGCTCCACCTGGGCGGGCGGGCTCCGGGCCCTGATGTACGGGAAGGTGCCGGCGATACGGATGGCATAGAACCGGTCCTTCGAAGGGAGCTGCGAGTCGAGGAACCAGGTGAGCTCCGTGAAGTTCCCGGCAACAACTGCAGGGGTGGAGAGATCGGGGGAGAAGAAGGTGACCGAGGCAAAGGGCACCCCCTGGGAGGGATCCGCGGGCCGGACCGTCCCGTCGCTCTTCACCTGGTAGCAGGTCCCTTCCATGACCACCATCTCACCGTCGAGCCCGGTGAAGGTGCCGAGTCCCAGGTCCCCGTTCCTCATGAGGACTCCGACCGGCTCCACCGGGTAGTACCCTCCACCGGAGAGCGAGGTGTAGGTGGACACCTGGTAGAGGAGGTCCCGGTCCAAGGCAGACTGGGACCCGGAAGGAATCTCCCCGGAGATATACCCTATCCCGAAGACCAGTGCACAACCCAGGACCAGCAGAAGTACCTGTTTTATCTCCAGAACCATCCTCTCCTGAACTGAAGAGAGGTTGATCCCGTGCGCAATAAAAATGCAGGCCTCGCATTTGTCCTCTGCCTGCTCCTCCTCTGCACCGTCCTGGCCATGGGGTGTATCACGGAGCGGCGGGGGGCTGCACCGGGCGGTGAGCCCCTCATCAGCCCGCCCGACCTGCCGGAACCTCCTCCCGGTACGATGGCTGTCCCGGGCGCAGAGGCTCCGCCCTCGCCGGCCCTCCCGGGCTGCTTCACGGGACCAGGATAAGACCGGGGTACTCCCCGCGGTACTCTGCCCAGGAGATCCCGGCCCTCCGGGGTCATCTCCCTCAGGCGAAGAGCCCGGCGAACCAGGCCGCCATGTTCTGGAAGCCCGTGGAGATGACCACCACGGGATCGATCCCGAGGACCGGGAAGAGGAAGATGAAGTAGAGGAAGGTCCCGAGCATGCACCCCAGGTTCGCGACGGCGGCGATGAGGACCACCTTGAAGAGGGGGATCCGGGCCATCTCCGTGATGGTCCCGGCCTCGTAGATCCTCCGGAAGTCGGAGACCTCCGGCCTCCTCACCTTCGCCTCCACCACCGCGGCGATCCACCCGACGGCGAGGAGGGGGTGGAGCGAGGTCATCCAGGCGACGGCAAAGCAGGTGAGGACCGTGTACGGGTGCGCCCCGACCACGAGGGCGAAGGCCCCGGAGAGCGCCCCGTGGATGACGACCCAGAAGATGAAGGCATAGAGGAGGGTGTCGAGGCCCACCCCGGAGAACCCGATGGCCGCGAGGAGGAGGACGAAGAGGACGGTCACGGAGATCCCGAAGACGAGCCCCCAGGGGAAGGACTTCGGCTGCCTGGTGAGCTCCTCCATGGGCGGGAGGGCGGCGGGATCCTCCAGGTACCGGTTGATCCCCTGGACATGCCCTGCCCCGACCACGGCGAGGACCCGGCCGATGTTCTGCTCCCGCAGCCTGACGAGGTTGTGGGCGATGAAGGCGTCCCGCTCATCGATGAGCGATTTTGCTCCCTCGGGGGAGAACCTCCGGAACTCCTCCATGACCATGTCCATGACCGACTGTTCCTTCAGCTGCTCGACGTCAAACTCCTCGAGCTCGTCCACCTCGGCGACGGAGACCACGAGGGCATAGAACATCTTCATCTTCCCGATGATCCCGAGGGAGTGCCAGAACCGGAGGAGGGTGAGCCGGATGTCCCGGTCCACGAGGGAGACGGGGATCCCCCGCTGCTCCGCCTCGGCGATGGCCGCCTTCATCTCCGCCCCCGGCTCCACCCCGACGTCGAGGCCGATCCTCCGCTGGAGGTAGGAGAGGATCCACTGGATGAGGAGCTGGTGCGAGTCCCTGAGCTCGAGGACGTCATCGACGGAGGGTTCCCTCGCCTCCTTCCGCAGGGCCTGGAACCGGGCGAGGTCCAGCTCCACGGCGACGATATCGGGGCGGAACTCCTCGATGGCCCTCCTCACGTCCTCGACGCTCTGGGCTGAGACATGCGCCGTGCCGACGAGCCGGATCTCGGACAAGGTAGCCACCGGTGATACTGAGATGATAGGGTGGGCGGCGGAGGGATTTATAGGAGACGGGGAGAGCGGGACCGGTCCTTCACCCCGGGCCCTCCCCGATCGGGTATGGTGCTTTGGCCGCCAGCCTCCTGCCCTCGTACCGGTACATCAGGGCGATAACCGCCGGCATGATGAGGATGGCCCCCGCGAGGGAGAACCCGACGGTGATGACCGTGGTGATCCCGAAGTTCGAGATGATGTTGAACTCGGAGAGGGTGAGGGCAGCAAACCCGAAGACCGTGGTCATGCCGGAGACGGTGATGGCGGTGCCGATCTTCTGCACGCTCATCTGGATGGCCGGGAGGAGGTCGAGGCCCCGGGCCAGTTCCTCATCGACCCGCTCCATGATGAGGACGGTATACTCGGAGGCTACGCCGATGGTCATGGAGCCCAGAACGGCGGTGAGGGGGGTATAGTCCAGGCCCAGGAGGTACATGATGGCGCCGTTCCATCCCACGATGGCCACGATGGGGATGAGGGGTGCGACGGCGTGGATTCTCCTGTACACGAGGAGGAGGAAGCCGAGGATGAAGACGAACCCGAGCACCGTCATGAGGGTCTTGGAGTTGGCGATATCCTCCATCAGCGCACCGAACATCTCCAGCATCCCGGTGACCCGGACGGTCACACCCGGCGGTGGTGGGTACCAGTCCACATCCTTCTGGAGGATTTCCACCAGGTCCCGGGCCTGGGAGATCTCCATGTCGACCGTGGAGAACTCGAGCACCGTCTCCACGTTCCCGTTGAGGTACCGGTTCTTCGTCTCCTCCGGGATGCGGGCGAGGGCCTGCCGGGCCTCAAGCTCCGTCTCCGGCAGGCTGCCCCCGTTATACCGGGTGAGGAGGGTGGCGATGCTCGTCACGCCGGTGATCTTGTCATTATGGGCGATCTCATACTCCCCGAAACCCTGGATCCATTCGAGGGTGAGGGGACTCACCACGTCTGATCCCGATACCACGAGGGGGATGGTGGTCGCCGCCCCCATGGTCCGGGTCACCTTGTTCATGTCCTGGAGGGCGGGCATCTCCTCGGGGACGAAGGTCTTCTCGTCTGCGCTGATGGGGACCTCGTTGTCCAGGTAGAACCCGACGCCGGCGATGAGGAAGACCAGGAGGAGGATGGGGACCGGGTTCTTTGCTATCCGGTGGGCGGTCCTCCCCAGGAGGGCGTCGTACTTCTCGATGTACGAACCGCGGGAACCC
>JAJRCS010000040.1 GCA_028678815.1 Methanomicrobiales archaeon
CCCGAGCCCGTGTACCCGTAGGCTTTCAGGTCCCGTGAGTAGGCCGCGACAAGGGTCCGGTCGCCCTCCGCCTCGGGCACCATCAGCTGGATGATGACCTCGCGGTTGGTCCTCCGCACCACCATCCGGGGGTCCTCGGAGAGGAGGAGCTTGCCCCGGGCATAGTAGTCGGTCCGGCTCTCCCGGCGCCTCCGGAAGGGGATGAAGTACCGTGGTCCGGTGCTCATTTGGCCTTCCCCCTGAGGATCTCGACCTGCGACTTCACGTGCGCCACGCTCCGGAACTGCCCGCCCGAGGCCTTCCGGTAGAGGATCCGGTACAGGTGCGGATCGATCTGCCCCTCGTCCCTGAGGGCCCGCATGGTCTTCCGGATGGCCCGGATCCGCTGGATCCACTGGGTCTTGGACGGGCGCCTCGCCCCCGCCGCGCCCCGGCGCTTGCCCGGCCCCTTCCGGTGGCCGTAGGAGCGCTTCGCCCTCCGCTCGCGCCACCTGCCCCGGGAGACCCCGGTC
Source organism: Methanomicrobiales archaeon (assembly GCA_028678815.1). Classification (GTDB taxonomy): domain Archaea; phylum Halobacteriota; class Methanomicrobia; order Methanomicrobiales; family JACTUA01; genus JACTUA01. Next base: position 513 of record JAJRCS010000040.1, read on the forward strand.
TTGGGCTTCGCCTTTATCACGCCCTCGGTGACGAGGGTCCGGAGGTCGTCCCGGGAGATGGCTCCCTCGACGTCCGTGGCCCGGGCAGGGTCGAACCAGACCCGGTTCACCCCGCAGCCGAGGATGCTCGCCGCGAGCCTCTTCTGGTTGACCAGGTTACTCATCGCCGTCCACCTCGTCGGCGGGTGTTTCCTCTTCCGCTTCCTCCGCGGGTGCCCGGGCCTTCGGCGGATTCAGCACCCTGAGGCCGGCCTCCGCGGCCATCTTCTGGATGGCGAGCTTCTTCTTCATCCCGACGCCGGCGCCAATCCTGACCGCGTGGAGCTCCGGGTCCAGGCCGGCGAGCATCCCCTCGTTCTGCACGAGGATATCCGCGAGGCCGCAGGGGTGCAGGCCCCTCACGGCGGCGGGGCTCCCGTAGCCCGGCCGGGGGAGGGGGCCCTTGGCCCTGATCTGCCTCCGGAGCTTGTTGTGCCGGCCCTTCGGCTTGCGCCACACGTCCTCGAGGCGCTTCTTCTCATGGACGCCCCTCCGCTGGAACCGCGCCCGGTTCCCGTTCCGCATGCGGATGAGCCTCATCTTCTCGTCTGCCATACGCCTCACGCCCTCTCGATGATATAGACCCCGTCCTGGAAGACCCGGGGGTCGCGCTCCCGGATCCGGGTCGCGTGCTCGATGTTCGCCGCGGTCTTGCCCACGGACTCCTTGTCGATGCCCGTGACGGTGACCTCGTCGCTCCCGAGGGCCACCTTCACGTCCTTCTCTACCTTCGCCCAGCGCGAGCGCTTCTCCCCGAGGAAGTTCCCGATCTCGATCCGGTCACCGGCGAGCTTCAGCTGGATGGGGAAGTGGCTGTACACCACCCGCATCCGGTACTGGTACCCCTTCGTGACCCCCCTGCACATGTTCTGCAGGTGGGCGGCGAAGGTGCCGACGATCGAGAGGATCTTCTTCCGCCCGGACTCGGTGGTGATGGTGAACTCCTTGTCAGACACCGAGAGGGAGACCTTCGGGTAGTACATCTCCCGCATGAGCATTCCCTTCGGGCCGGTGACCTTCACGAGGTTCCCCTCGATCCGGGCCGTCACGCCCTCCGGGATCTTCACCTTCCGTGATACTGCCATGCCCATCTCCTCAGTAGACGTACCCCAGGAGCTCCCCGCCGATCCCGAGTTTCCGGGCGCTCTCGTGCCCCATGACGCCCCTGGACGTCGAGAGGATAAGCATCCCGAAGTTCTTGCCCGGGAGGAACTGGGTCTCCCAGCGCTCCATCTCGTCCACCTTGATGTTGAACCTCGGATTGATGGCGCCGCAGCGGTTGATCTTCCCGTTCAGCTGGACCCGGAACTGGCCGCCCCGGTTGTCGTCGATGTACTCGAAGCCCCCGAGGTAGCCCGCCTCCTGCATGACGCGGAGCATCGAGCCGAGGAGCTTCCCCGCCGGCTCCACGATGCAGTCGGCCTTCCCCGTGTCCGAGGCGTTCTTGATGGCAGTCATGGCATCTGAGATGGGATTCGAACGAACCATGGTCTCTTCACCACCTAGTTCATCTTCTTGAAACCCATCTTCTGGGCCCATTCCCGGAAGCACTGCCGGCAGAACATGATATGGTACCTCCGGACGAGGCCCTGCTGCCGCCCGCAGAGGAGGCACTGGTACGCCCCCCTCCCGAACTTCTTCATCTGTTGTTTCTGTTCACCGGCCATATCAGCGCACCTCCACCTTGTAGCGTTCCTGGAGGAACCGGATGGTCTCCTCCCGCTTCACCCGCTGCTTCTGGGGGAGCTTCCTCTGGTCGACCTTCCGCCGGGCGATCCGGGTGCCCCGCTTCTCCAGGACAACGTTCACGTCCATCCCGAAGATCCCGATGTTCGGGTCATAGCTCATCCCCGGGAAGTCGGTGTGCTCCTCGATCCCGAAGGAGAAGTTCCCCTGGTTGTCGACCTGGGAGCCGGCGAGCTGCCGCTCCACGATGGAAAGGGAGGTCTCGAAGAAGGCCTCCGCGGCATCGCCCCGGAGGGTCACCTTGCAGCCGATGGGGGAGCCCTTCCTCGTCCCGAAGGCCGGCTGGGTCTTCCTCGCCATGGCCTTCACGGACTTCTGGTGGGTGATCTGGGAGAGGACGTCCTCGGCCTTGGTGAGCTTCTCGCCGCTCTCCCCGACCCCCATGTGGACGACCAGCTTCTGGATCCGGAGATCCTGCATCGGGTTCATTCCTCAATCCCCCATGCCTTCACCGCGGACTCGGCCTTCCCCACCATGAAGACGTACTCCTCGATGGTGTCGAACCGGGCCTTCGTGGCCGGGTCCTCGAGGATGACCCGGTTCGGGACGGCCCCGGGCTCCCGCCGGATCTCCACGATCCGGCCGATGGACCCCGAGTGGCTCCCGCCGATGACCATGGCCATGTTCCCCACGGCATAGGGGAAGTGGTCCACGATGGCGAAGCGCTTCTTCCCCCCGGTCTCGTCGAGGTTCAGGACCACGGAGTCCTTGGGCTTGTACGTATTATCGGCGATGACGTTCGCCCCGAAGAGGAGGTTGAGCTGCACCCTCCCGCCGGAGATCACGGTCTTGCCCTGGATCTTCGCGAGCCGGGTCCTGGCGTCCTCGGGCGAGATCTCGATGGACCGGTACCTGCCCCGCCGGTCCTTGAGGATCCGGTAGTGCTTCCCCATGTCCGGGATACTGATGATATCAAAGACCCCGATGCCCATCCGGGGGTCCTTGCAGGCCTTCCCGTTGATGATGACCGAGCCGGCGTTTAAGATCTGCCTCGCCTCCCGCATGGTCATGGCGAGGCCCATGTGGTCCCGCAGCCAGACGGCGACGGGCATCGCACTGTCGTTGTGCGGCCCGGGCGCGGTCTTCACCACGTAGACCTTCTCCTTCTTTGCCACGTGCCAGGAGTCGGGGGCCGCGTACCGCTTCAGGTGCGCCATCACTCCACCTCCCCGAGCCTGGCCGCCCTCTTTGCGTCCTTCAGGTTCAGCTTGGTGATCTGGACGTTCGACGGGTGGACGGGCCTCGGGACCTCGGTGTTGTCCGACTTCGTCACCGAGACGCCGTGGACGAGGATCCGGGTGTGCTTCACGTCCACCTCGTCCACCACGCCCTCGTCCCCCCGGTGGTCGCCCCGGAGGACCTTGACCGTGTCCCCCTTCACGACCCGGAGGTGCCGCTTCTTGTACTGCTCCCTGAGATCGGAGGCAAGGGGTGCCGAGAGGGCCCGGCCCCGCTCATGGAGGGGGGCGTTCGCTTGCGCCTTCCGCTGCTTCCTGGGCTGAGAACTTGTCGTTGCCATTCCCCTCACCTACACGATGATGGTCGCCATGGACCCGATCTTCGGGAACCGCTCCGCCACCTCGCGGGCGACGGGGCCCTTGATCTCGGTCCCCTTCGGTTCGTTGTTCTCGTTCACGATGACCATGGCGTTATCGTCGAAGGAGACCCGGAGGCCGTCTGCCCGCCGGAACTCCTTCTTCTGCCGGATCACCACGGCCTTCTCCATCTTCTTCCTCATGTCCGGGGTGCCCTTCTTCACCGAGATGGTGGCGATGTCCCCGAGACCGAGCTTGGGCTGCCTCCGGCGCACGCCATGGTACCCGTCCACCGAGATGACCTGGACCACCCTCGCACCCGTGTTGTCGGCGCAGACGAGCCTCGTCCCCGTGTTCAGGGCCCTCGGGATGTAGGACTGCTTCGCCTTCATTTCTGCACCTCCACGACCACGAAGGACTTCGTCTTCGAGAGGGGGCGGCACTCGGCGATGGTCACCATGTCCCCCGTCTTTGCCTGGAGGCAGGGCGGGTTGTGGGCATGGATCCTCGAGCTCCGCTTCTCATATCGGTTGTATTTCCGGATGTAGTGGAGGTAATCCCTTTCCACCACCACCGTTCCCTTCATCCGGTCGCTCACGACCTTGCCGGTGATCACCTGGCCGCGCACCGGCAAGCTGCCGTGAAACGGGCAGTTGACGTCCGCGCACTCCGTCTTGGGGGCGGGGACATCCAGACCTGTACTCTTTGCCATGATATTCCTCAAATCCTCACTGTCTTCGTAATTCTCTTCTCGGGCTGGGAAACAAGGGCTGATCCGGAGACATCCACCACGGTCCCGCCGGGGAGCGTGATCCGGAAGGTCGCGTGGGCCTTCTCGATCCGCTTCGCCCCCCGGGGAGTCCCGATGACGAGCATGTTCCTCGTCTCGTCCATGATCCGGCCGGCGATCCCCCGCTGCGCGGGGTTCGCTGCCTGCACGACCTCCACCGGGAGGCCGATGAGCTCGTGGCGGAGGATGTTCTCCTTCGTGATCATGCCTGCTTCCTCATCCCCTGCTCGGTGAGCATCCGGGCAATGGTCCGGCGGATCTCCCGGATCCGGCCGGGGTTCTCGGAGGCGCCGCCGGCGCTCACCTTGCCGTACTTCTGGAGGAGCTCCATCCGGAGCTTCTGGATGTTCTCATCGAGCTCCACGTCCGAGAGCTGGTGGACCTCCTTTGCCCGGAAGATGGCCATCAGGACCCCTCCGCGATGCGATCGAGGGCGTCCGGTGCCTCGGGAGCGGGCTCGGGCTCTATCTCCTCGCCGACGTCGGTGACCGAGACCTTCGCGGGCGCCGGCTCCTCCGCCTTCTTCAGGATGGTGAAACTGTCGGGAAGCTTCGCGTCCGGGGGCACGATCTTCACCTGCACCCCGATGACGCCGAGCTTCTTGATGGCAATCGCGTACCCGCGCTCCACCACCGTCCTGCTCGGCTCACCGGCATGCTTGATGTACCCTTCCTGGAACTTCTGGACCCGGGCCCTCGGGCCGGTGAGCTTTCCCGCGATGATGACCTCGCAGCCCAGGGCACCGGCATCCATCACCCGCCTCATGATGCTCGATCCGGCCTTCCGGAAGTACCAGCCCCGCTCGATGGCGTTCGCCAGCCTCTCGGCCATGATCTGGGCGTTGAAATTGGGATTCGGGACCTGCTGGACATCCACCTGCGGGGTGTCGACCCCGTAGTTCGCCGCAAGGTCCAGGGTGAGCTGCCGGATGACCTTGCCGCCCTTCCCGATGACGATCCCCGGCTTCTCGGCAAAGATCGTCACCTGGGTCCCGAGGGGCGTCCGGGCGATGTCCATCCCGCCGAAGCCGGCCCGCTTCAGTTCCTTGGTCAGGTACTTCTCGACCCGGACCCGGCGGACCCCTTCTGAGATGAACTTTCTCTCCACTGCCATGGCTAGATCACCTCCTTCACGATGACCTCGATGTTCACGGTCTCCCGGTTCTTCGGCGTCGCCCGGCCCATGGCCCGGGGGAAGAAGGCCGCGTGGCGCCTCCCCCGGTTCGCCTGGACATGGACGATCCTCGTGTTCGCCGAGTCGAGGCCGATGTACTCCGCGTTCTTCTTCGCCGCGTTCAGGAGCCGGATGTAGACCTTCGCCGCCTTCTGGGGGTACCGGCCGGTGTGCCACTTCGTGAGGCCGCGCCGGTGGGGGACCTTCTTGTGGTAGCACCGGAGGGGGATGGCCTTCTCCAGGGCCGCCACCTTGGTCAGGTACTCGATGGCATCGTCGGTCTTCATCCGCCTGATGAACCGGGCGATCTCGAAGGCATGCTTGGGGGAGATGTCCACCTCGCTCGCCTTCGCCCGGGCGATGTCCTCGCCCCTGATCTCCATGCTGTAGTCAGTCCGTGCCATGGCCATCACTTCAGGGGTACGTACTTGCTCGACCTCGTGGCACCGATACCTGCAGCGCCATGGGCGACCTTGTGTCTCGTCAGGGCAAACTCCCCGAGGTAGTGGTACACGGCCTCGGGCTGGATATCCACCCTCTGGAATTCCTTCCCGTTGTGGATCTCGATGGCCTTTCCCACCATCTCGGGCATGACCACCATGGACCTGAGGTGGGTGCGGATCTTCGGGTCGCCGGCCCGGACCCGGGAGAGGAGGTCCTCCTCGTCCCGGGTGAGGCCCCGCTGGAACTTCCGGCGCACCCGGGCAGGCATGATCTTCACCTGCTCCGAGGGGGCCATCTGGACGAGCTCGCCAATGGTGAACCCGCGGTACGTGAACTCCTCGCGCCGCCGGGGTAACCGTCTCTGCGTCTTCTTCACCATCTCTCCACCTCACTTCTTCTTGATCCCGGTCCGCCGTGCGGCCACGGAACCAACCGTCCTTCCGGGCGAGGTTCCCCTCGCGATGGTCTTCGGGCGTCCTGCATGCTGATGTGAGCCGCCGCCGAAGGGGTGGTCGATGACGTTCATCGCAACCCCCCGGACGACGGGCCACTTGGTGGCCCCCGTCTGCATCTTGTGGTACTTCTTCCCGGCCTTTACGAAGGGCTTCTCGCCCCTCCCGCCGCCGGAGACGATGCCGACCGTGGCCATGCAGTTCGGGTGGAACCACTTCAGCTTCCCCGAAGGCATCCGCACGCCGACCTTGTCGTCATCGGAACGGCCCATCACGAGGGCCTGGGTGCCGCCCGAGCGGACGAACTTCCCGCCGTCATTGGGTTTTGCCTCGATGTTGCTGATCATGGTCCCGACAGGGATCTCCGACAGGGGAAGGGTATTCCCGCTCTTCACCTCGGCACCCTTACCCCAGGCGATGCTGTCCCCGACTCCCGTGCCTTCCGTTGCGAGGACGTAGGTCTTCCTCCCATCCTCGAGGGAGACGAGGGCGACGGGGCCGTGTCTGGCCGGGTCATGCTCGATATCGAGGACCTTCCCCCGGGTGATGCTGTCGTTCCTTCCCGCGTGGTGTACCTCCGCACGGTAGAGGTGGGAAGGGGCGCGATACGTCGGCCCGCCCCGGCCCCGGTTCTGTGTCTGGATTCTGTGTCCCATGGTTCCCACCTACATGATACCGAGCCGGGAGAGTATCTCCTCGGCCGCCTTCTCGTCCACGAAACTGATGATGGCCTTCTTCTCCCCCTTCGCGCTCATGAGGGTCCGGACCGAGGCGACCTCCTTCCCGAAGGTCTTCTCGATCTCCCTCCTGATCTGGGGCTTCGTCGCCTCCTTTACAACGAGGAACTGGAGCTTGTTGTCCCGCTCCAGGGTCATCATCGCCTTCTCCGTCACAAAGGGATACCGGAGGATCATGAGAGCTCCCCCAGCTGCTTGACCGCACCCGCGGTCCAGACGGTGAGCCGCCCGGCATGGGTGCCGGGGGCCAGGTGCTCGGCGTTCAGCTCCGAAACCGTAACGGCATCGACCCCGGCGAGGTTCCTCGCCGCCCGGAGGGGCTCTCCCTTCGTCACGATGAGGAGGCTCTTCCGCTGCTTGTAGTGCCGGCCCCGGATCTTGCCCCGGCCCGGCCGGACCTTCCGGCTCGCCCGGGACCGCTCCACGTCGGGGTAGACCCCGGCCGCCCGGAGGGCCGCGATGACATCGCTCGTCCGCTCGAGCTTCTCGAAGGCATCCTCGATGACCACCGGGAGCTTCGCCTCGAACCGGTGGCCCCTGGCCTTCACCAGGTCCTCGTCCGTGGTCGCGGCGATGGCCGAGAGGAGGGCCTTCCTCTTCTCCTTCTTGTTCACCTTCTCCACGAGGACCTTCGCCGCCACCGGGGGATGGGCCTCGCGCCCGCCCCGGGCCTGGGGTACCCGCGCCGCCCGGGACCCGTTCTTGATCCTCGGGACATGGGAGACCCCGCGGCCGCTCCCCCAGGAGTGGGCCGACGTCCTGATGCCGGCATAGGGGAAGGCCCCGTGGGGCTGGTACTGCGTGCTCTGGACGGCGAGGACCGCCTTCTTGATGAGATCGGGCCGGAAGTCCTCGTCAAAGGCCGCCGGGAGCCGGATCTTCTTCTTCACCCCGCCCTTGAGATCCCGTAATTCTGCCATCATCCGTCCTCACCCCTGCTTGCTCTCGGTGCTCACGTGCTGGATCACGGGCACCCGGAACTTGTGCTCTCCCTGCCGGACCGCGGGACGGATCCGGACGAGGCGCTTCGCGGGCCCGGGGATGGAGCCCTTCACGAGGATGTACGGGTTCCGCACCTCGCCGTAGTGGAGGAAGCCTCCCCTGGGGGTGACCTCCCCGCCGTCCTCGCCGAGCTTGAGGACCCGCTTGTTCGGCTCGGTCCGCTGCTGGTACCCCGTCTGCCCGAGCATGGGGACCTGCCACCGGACATGGTGGGGGTGCCACGGGCCGAGGGTCCCGACGATCCGGGCCCGGCCGACCCGGTGCTTCCGCTTCCGGAGCTTCACGCCCCAGCGCTTCACCGGCCCCTGGGTACCCTTCCCCTTGGTGACCGCCGTTACGTCGACATACTGCCCGACCTTCACCACGTCGGCGGCCTTCACCTCCTTCCCGAGGACCGACTTCGCGAACTCGAACCGCTTCGCGAGGTTGTCTCCCCCGATCCGGATCTCGAGGAGCTCGGGGGTCTTCTTCGGGACCCCCGTGACGAGGCCGGGCTGGGTCTGCATGACGGCCCTGAGATCGGTGACCTCCCCGGAGGCGATCCCCTTCTCGATCTCCGAGAGGATGGCCGTCCGGTCATGCTCCTTCGGCACGGTGATCCGGCGGGAGAGGGAGGGGTCCAGGGCCTCTGACCAGACCTCGGTCAGGGGCCTCGGCCCGTAACTGTCTCCCGTGTACGCGCGGATGGCCGTCACCCGGAGGGCCGGCACCTCCACGACGGTGACCGGGACCACCACGTCCCTGCCCTCCGTGGGGCTGCTCTTGTGGTCATCCACCATGACCACGTGGGTCATGCCCACCTTGTAGCCTGCGAAGGCCTGGAGGAAGGGTGCCCCCTCGAAGTCCTGCCAGGACTTGTAGCGCGGTACCTGGCTCTTCGCCCGCTTCCGCGGGCTGTAGGCGAGAGAGCCCTTCCTCGGGTTTCTTGTCCTTGCCATATTCCGATCCGTCCTTGTCCGAACGCAAACCCTTGCGTGAACACCACTTACCTGATCTCACTCTCGGCTGCCCGGAGATCCCGCCAGGGATGGCGGGATGGTGCCGTCTCTTCCCTGTTCCGGCACGAGAAGTGGCTCTGGGATGGGGCGGTTCGCCCGGGCCATGATACACCCGGTTCTTCGCGAAGAGGCCCGCGAGGAAATTCGCGAGGCCTTTCGCGAGGATACTCGCGAAGAGCGCCTGATCGTTCACCGCGTACCCAGGTGGCCCGTGAGGGCCGGGTACCGGGCGCGTGCAGGACGTTGGCCCTGCGGTGACATCAGATCCAACTTCTGTCAGCCCGTTGTGCCCGTCGGCACAACTCTGTTTCCTGTCCCACGGGGATTTTCCCCCGCGGGGACCACTGCTTCCTGAACCGTCCGCGCGGCAGGGGATAGTCTCTGCCTGTCAGGCGGCTTCCTATAAAATTGACTGGATGGGGATATAAACCTATGGAAGGAGGGAGGTTTCGTAAGAAACCGACCTGGAGCAACCCGCCTATAGGCGGGGTGCGACCAGGGAGGGTTCATCAGAACCAGACCATTCGTAAGAA
>JAJRCS010000053.1 GCA_028678815.1 Methanomicrobiales archaeon
AGGGGTCGGCCCCGGTGGTGAGGGCCGTTCTCGAGAACCTCCCCGAGGTCATCCCCGAGGCCCACCCGGAGACGGTGGCGACGGCCATCCGGATCGGCGCCCCCGTGAACGCCGAGAAGGCCCTCCGGGCCATCCGCACCACGGGCGGCACCGCCATCTCGGTGACCGACGCGGAGATCCTCGCCATGCAGCGTGATCTCGCCGCCCGGGAGGGCGTCGGGGTGGAGCCGGCCTCGGCCGCCTCGGTGGCCGGGGTGAAGAAGCTCGTCGCGGCCGGCGTCATCGACCGGGACGAGCGGGTGGTCTGCGTGGTGACCGGCCACCTCCTCAAGGACCCGGAGACGGTGGTGAGACAGTGCGAACCCCCCATCGAGATCGAGCCCGACCTGCCCTCGCTGCTCTCTGCGCTGCGGTTGTGATCTGCACCGCGGCAGCAGGGGCGCTCAACGCGAGCTTCCAGGTAGCCCCCGGCGGCAATGCGTACTCCGCGGCCGTCGAGGTGGCGGACGGCACCACGTACGGGTTCTGGGACGTCGGGCCCCTCGGGGAACGGATCCCCCGGACGGTCTCGAACGTGAGCCTCCGGGGAACGTGCGGGAACTGCAGCTTCAACTGGGTGGATCCCTACACCATGAACTTCACGAAGGGGAACTACACCGTCCTCTACTCCGGCGGGATCCTGGAGAACCACCTCCAGGGCAGCTTCGATAAGCCGTACCGGGTCTCCATCACCCTCCCGCCGGGCCTCTACGTGCGCAATCCCGTCCTCGGGATGAGGAGCCCCGGCTCGGTGGTCAGGGAGAACGGCACCTCCCTCGAGATCGGCTGGAACGCCACCAGGTCCTTCGAGCTCCGGTACTACTCGCCGGAGCGGGAGGAGCTCCTCCTCGTCTTCGGTGCCCTCTGGCTTGTGGGCCTCGTCCTGGTCCTCGTCCCGTACCTCCTCGAGAGGAGGGGGAGAGGGAAGGGGCCGTGATCGAGGTCCTCCTCGCCTCCTTCCTCGTGGGCCTCACGGGGGCCGTCTCGCCTGGGCCCATGAGTGCCTCCATCCTCGGCATGTCCCATAAGAAGCCCCTCCTCTCCACCCTGGGGCTCGTGGCCGGCCATGGCATCGTCGAGGCCGCGATCATCATCGGGATCATCTTCGGCCTCAGCTCCCTCCCCTACCAGACCGGGATCGCGCTCCTTGGCTGTGTCACCATCGTCATCCTCGGGGTCCTGCAGTTCATGTCCGAACCGGAGAAGAAGGCGGCCCGGGAAGAGGGTGCGGGGGCCCCCTTCGTCGCGGGGATCGTCCTCACCCTCTCGAACCCGTACTGGTGGATCTGGTGGCTCACCTTCGGGGCCGGGTTCCTCGCCCTCCAGCCGGCCTACGCGGCCTTCTTCGTCGGGCATATCTCCGCCGACCTCGTCTGGTTCGGTTTTCTTGCCTTCACGGCATCCCGGGGCGCGGAGATCCTGGGAGAGAGGTACCGGTGGGTGGTGAAGGGGAGCGGGATCGCCATGGCAGCCTTCGGCATCTTCTTCGCCTGGTCAATCCTGGCGGATTGAGGTATCACCGGGCTCAAGCGGGATGGCCCTGTACCAGGGTCACCCCGGTCGAAGGAAAGAAAGCTGACTGAAGGATATTAAAAAAAGCCGGGGGTGCCCGGGCAGCCCTTTATCCCGGCTCCAGGCCTGAGGCTTCTCGGCCGGCTTCTCCGAAGTTATTCGGCCCGTCTGGCAAACGGGGAAACGCCCCGGCTATGCCTGGGGCGTCTCCGCCGGTTTTTTCAGCTTGATGTCGATGCCGTACTTCGCGGCGTTCGCGTCGGCGATGGCCTGGATCCGGGCGATCTCGGCCTCCTTCTTCGCGGGCTTGAAGAGGTGGGCGAACCGCTTCTGGACCTTCAGGTACTCCTCCACGGGCTTCCTCACCACCTTCTTCACCCTGGTGACCGTGCCGTCGGTCTGCTCGAAGAGGACCACGAGGCCGGTCTCCACCGCGAGCTTCCCGACCGCCATGGTCCGGTCGCCCTCGAAGCCCCAGCCGGTCGCGCAGGGGGAGTGAACCTGGACATAGGAGGGGCCCTTCACCCCGATGGCCCGCTCCACCTTCTGCATGAGGTCGTTCGGGTAGGCGAGGGAGGTGACCGCGACGTACGGGGCCCCGTGGGCCGCGAGGATTGCCGGCATGTCCTTCTTCGGCCGGCTGTTCCCCATGGAGCACTTCCCGGGCGGGCTCGTCGTGGTGTTGGCATCGAGGGGCGTCGCCCCCGAGCGCTGGATGCCCGTGTTCATGTACGCCTCGTTGTCCAGGCAGATGTACGTGAAGTCATGCCCCCGCTCGAAGGCCCCGCTGATGCAGAGCATCCCGATGTCGAAGGTCGCCCCGTCGCCACCGATGATGACGACCTTCTCCTTCCGGCCCTGCTTCTTCAGGGCAGCCTCGATGCCCGATCCCACGGCGGCCTGGTTCTCGAAGAGGGAGTGGATCCAGGGGACCTTCCAGACGGTCTCGGGATAGGGGGTCGAGAAGACCTCCAGGCACCCGGTGGCCGAGGAGACGATGGTATTCGGCCCCGCCGCCTTCAGGATGAGCCGGGCGGCAAGGGCCGGGCCGCACCCGCCGCAGGCCCGGTGGCCGCAGTCGAAGAGCTCGAGGGTCTTGTCCACGACCATTCAGGCCACCCCCTCGCGGAGACCGTAGAAGAGGTCCCCTTCGCCCTTCTCGGCGAGCTCCACGATCCGGGCGATGTCCCGCTTCCTGAGGTCCCGCCCGCCGAGGCCCACGATGTAGTCGAGGACGGGGATCCCCGAGCCGTAGAGGGCATCCTTCACCTCGAGGGCGACCGCGCCCTTCGACCCGAGGGAGATGTTCTTGTCAAGGACCGCGACCCGCTTCGCGCCCTTCAGGGCTGCAGCCAGCTCCTCGACGGGGAAGGGCCGGTAGACCCGGATCTTCAGGAGCCCGACCTTCTTCCCGGCGGCCCGCATCTCGTCGATGGCCTCCTTCACCGTGCCGCAGAGGGAGCCCAGGGCAACGAGCACCGTCTCGGCGTCCTCGAGGGCATAGCCCTCGACGAAGGCACTGTAGTCCCGGCCGAACTGTGCCATGAACTCCTTTCCTGCCGCCCGGATCTTCTCCTTCGACTTCTGGAGAGCCTGGTCGTTCGCATACCGGAATTCCATGTAATAGTCGGGGGTCGCGAGCATCCCGAAGGAGATGGGATCCTGCGCATCGAGTTTGGCGAGGGGGACGAACCTCGGGAGGTAAGCGTCCACCTCCTCCTGGGTGGGCATGTCCACGGGCTCGTAGGTGTGGGTGAGGATGAACCCGTCAAAGCAGACCATGGCCGGGAGGAGGACCTGGTGGTCCTCGGCGACCTTGTAGGCGAGGTAGTGGAGGTCGGCGGCCTCCTGGTTGTCCTCGGCGTAGAACTGGAGCCAGCCGGAGTCCCGGAGGGAGATGGAGTCCTGCTGGTCGTTCCAGATGGAGATGGGGGCAGACACGGCCCGGTTTGCCACGGTCATCACCATGGGGAGGCGCATCCCGGCGAGGTTGAAGCAGACCTCGAACATGAGGAAGAGTCCCTGGGAGGTGGTGGCCGAGTAGGCCCGGGAGCCTGCCGCCACGGCGCCGAGGCAGGCGGAGAGGGCCGAGAACTCGGACTCCACGGTGATGTACTCGGCGTCCAGGGCGCAGTCCGCCACCATCTCGGCGAGGGCCTCGACGATGTGGGTCTGGGGGGTGATGGGGTAGGCCGAGACCACGTCCGGCCGGCAGAGCCTCACCGCCTGGGCCACGGCGATGGACCCCTCGACAAAGTGCATCATCTACTTCTCCTCCTTCGTCATCTCGATGTCCTCTGCCGGGCACTCCTCGGCGCAGAGGCCACAGCCCTTGCAGTAGTCATAATCGGGGATCATGAACTCGTCCTCCTGCTCGACGATGCACCCCTCGGGGCAGACCAGGGAGCAGATCCCGCACTTCGTGCACTTGTTGTGCCTGAAGACCGGCTTGAAGACCCGCCAT
>JAJRCS010000056.1 GCA_028678815.1 Methanomicrobiales archaeon
CCCGGATCCAGGTCCTCGCCTCGCCGGCATCGCCCGGGGCGATGACGAGCCGCGGGAACTCCCCATGGCCGGCATGGATGGCGAACTCCAGGTCCGCCTGGGCGGTGTACGTGGCGAGGCCGGTGCTCGGCCCTGCCCGCTGCCCGAGGACGATGAGGGCGGGGAGCTCTGCCATGCCGGCGAGGCCGAGGGCCTCCACCATGAGGGAGAACCCGCCCCCCGAGGTCCCCACCGCCGCCCGGGTCCCGGCGTACGAGCACCCGAGGGCCATGAGGATCACCGCGATCTCGCTCTCGGGCTGGATCACCCGGACCCCCGCCCCCCCGTCGCCGGCCCGGGCGGCGAGGAAGTGCATGAGGTTCGAGGTGGGGGACATGGGGTACGAGAGGTAGACGCCGAGGCCGGCCTCCACGAGCCCGATACCCATGGCCTCGTTCCCCGTGAAGGCCGGGAGGGGGGGGTTCCCGAGGGGAGGAATCCGGAGGCGCTCCTCCGAGGCGTCGTATCCCGCCCGGGCGATGCGGAGGTTCTGTGCCGTCCCCTTCCGGAAGGCCTTCGAGAAGGCCTTCTCCGCGAGGTCCCACTCCACCCCCGCTGCCCGGGTGAAGGCCCCGAGGATGGCCGAGTTGCCCATGACCGGGGGGGCCTCCTCGGCCGCGAGGATGGCCTTCACGGGGATCCCGATCCCGGCAGGGTGCCTCGCGGTGTCGCTGTTGTACACCACGACGCCACCGGTGGAGAGCCTCCCCTCGTGGAGCCTCAGGGTCTCCTGGTCGAGGGCAAGGACGAGGTCGACGCGGTTTCTCACCGCCCCGATCTGCGCCCCCGCCCCCCGGATGATGGCAAAGTTATGCCCCCCCTTGATGAGGGAGGGGTAGTCGAAGTACATGTGGACCCGGTACCCCAGCTGCCCGAGAAGCCGGGCGATGACCTGGCCGGCGCTCGAGATCCCCTCCCCCGCCTTTCCCCCGACGAGGACCGATATCTCCCCTGCCTCCACCTGGTTCCCTCCGCGTGACCTGCACAGGTTCCTGCCGTGTTGGGATAAAAGGGTATTGACTCTTCCCGGGGCTCCTACCACCCCAGGAAGAGGCTCTTTGCCCGCGTCCACCCCGCGACGGCCTGGATCCCGTTCTCCCGGCCGAGGCCGCTCTCCTTCACGCCCCCGAAGGGGATCTCGGGCGGGACCGTCAGGTGCCGGTTCACCCAGACGATCCCCGCATGGAGCCGGTCGAAGGCCGCCCTCGCCACCCCGAGGTCCCTCGTCCAGACCGAGGCCCCGAGGCCGTACCGGGACCGGTTCGCCTCCCCTATCGCCGTGTCGAGGTCGGGGACGGCCATCACCGGGAGCACCGGGCCGAAGACCTCCTCGGCGAGGATCCCGGCACCGGGATGCACATCGGTGACGAGGGTGGGGGCATAGAAGAAGCCCCGGTCATGCTCCGGCCCCCGGAGGCGGGTACCTCCCGCGAGGATCCGGCCCTCGCCCCGTTCCCGGAGCCGGTCCACCTGGGCCGCGACCCGCTCCAGCTGGGCCCGGTTCTGGAGCGGCCCCATGTCCACCGAGGGGGAGAGGCCGTCCCCGACCCGGAGGGAGCGGACCCGGGCGAGGAGCTCCTCCGTGAACCGGGGCGCGATCTCCTCGTGGACATAGACCCTCTTCACCGCGTTGCAGACCTGGCCGGCGTTGTAGAACCGTCCCCGGATGGCACCCTTCACCGCTTCAGGGATGGAGGCGTCCTTCCAGACGATCATCGGGTCCGACCCGCCGAGCTCCAGGGTGACCTCCTTCAGGAGGGGGGCGGCGGCCTCCCGGACGGCGAGGCCGGTCTCCGTGTTTCCGGTGAAGGAGATCCTGTGGATCCCGGGGTGCCTCACCATGGCCATGCCCGCGGAGTCACCGGTCCCGGTCACGACGTTCAGGACGCCGGGGGGGAGCCCGGCCTTCTCCAGGATCCCGGCGATGGCGAGGGTCGTGAGGGGCGTGGTGGACGAGGGCTTCAGGACGAGGGTGTTCCCCGCGAGGAGGGCGGGCCCGGCCTTCCAGCCCAGGAGGATGACCGGCATGTTCCAGGGGATGATGGCCCCGCAGACCCCGATGGGCTCCCGGATGACGATCCCGTCCCCGGCGGCACCGAGCCGGTGGAAGTCCCCGGAGAGGCACCCGGATACCGAGGCGTAGAACTCGAGGGCGTTCGCGCATCCCCGGACCTCGTCCACCGCCTCGGGGAGGGGCTTCCCCTGCTCCCAGGTCAGGATATGGGCGAGGTCCCGGTGGCCGGCCCTGATGGCGCCGGCCGCCTGGAAGAGGATCTTCCCCCGCTCCCTCGGGAGCATCCCGGCCCATCCCCCTCCGGCCTTCCCGGCCGCCCCGACCGCTGCATCCACGTCCTCCTTCCCGCCGGCCGGGACCCGGTCCAGGATCCCGCCGGTCGCCGGGTTCACGACCTCGAGCCAGCCACCCGAGGCAGCCCCGGCCTCCTGTCCCCCGATACGCATGAGCATGGAGGAGTGGTGGGCGGTGGGAAACTTAAGGGTTGGGGAAGGGTGGCCACCCGGAGGGGGGGCAGGCAGGGGCTTCGGCGGAAAAGGCGGGGGCGGGGGGACTCCGGGCAGCCGGGGAGCCCGGTTCAGCCCCGGCGCCGGCCCATGAGGGCCTCGAGC
>JAJRCS010000068.1 GCA_028678815.1 Methanomicrobiales archaeon
ACCTCGAGGGCCGGGTTCACCCGGAAGGAGATCTCCGTCACCTCCCCGGCCTCGCCCGCGGCCCGGTCGAGGGCACGGAGCTCGTCCAGGGAGTCCACCGAGACCCGGACCCCCTTCTCCACGGTGAGGGCGAGGTCGGCCCCGCTCTTCGAGGAGCCGTTGAAGAGGAGCCGGTCGGGCTCCATCCCGGCCCGGAGGGCGATTTCGAGCTCCCCCGCCGAGAATACATCGGCCCCGGCCCCCTCGGAGGCGAGGGCCGAGAGGACGGCCGGGTTCCCGTTCGCCTTCGCCGCGTAGAGGACCTGCACCTTCGCGTACCGGGATGCGAGGCTGTCGTGAACCTCGCGGTAGCGGGCACGGACCCGGTCCTCGTCCGTGACATAGAGGGGGGTCCCGAACCGGTCCGCGAGGGAGACGGTGTCATGCCGGCCGATGTGGAGGTGCCCGTCCTTCACCGAGAGCGATGGGGGGAGGGTCACAGGTCGAGCCCCCGCATCCGGTCCAGGGCCTCCCGGATCCGGTCCGCCGACCGGGTGATGGCGAACCGGACGTACTTCTCCCCGTACTTCCCGAACCCGACGCCCGGGGTGGCGACGATCCCCGCGTCGTTCAGGAGCCGGCGGGCGAACTCGAGGCCGTTGTCCACCCCCATCCAGACGTAGAAGGTGGCCTGGGGGAGGGGGACCCGGAAGCCCAGCTCCCGGAGCCCCCCGACGAGGATGTTCCGCCGCTCCTGGTAGACCTCCGACGCCTCACGGATGCAGTCCTGGGGTCCGGTCAGGGCGGCGATGGCCGCGTGCTGGACCGCGTTGAAGACCCCCGAGTCCACGTTCGTCTTCACCTGCTTCAGCCCTTTGATGACCTCCATCCGCCCGCATGCCATCCCGATGCGCCACCCGGTCATGTTGTAGGTCTTCGACAGGGAGTGCATCTCGATCCCCACCTCCATGGCCCCCCTTGCCGAGAGGAAGGACGGCGCCCGGTACCCGTCGAAGGAGACCTCGGAGTAGGCATTGTCATGGACGACCACGAGGCCATGCTCGCGGGCATAGTCCACCACTTCGTCGAAGAACTCCCCGGGCGCCGTCGCCGCCGTGGGGTTGTTCGGGTAGTTCAGGAAGAGGAGCCTCGCCTCCCTCGCGACCGCGGGGGGGATGGCCGAGAGGTCGGGGAGGAAGTCGTTCTCCTCGAGGAGGGGGAGCTCGTGGACCCTTCCCTCGGCGAAGAGGGTGGAGGTCCGGTACACGGGGTACCCGGGGTCAGGCACGAGGACGTAGTCCCCGGGGCTCACGAAGGCCTCGGGGATGTGGGCGATCCCGTCCTTCGAGCCCATGAGGGCGGTAATCTCGGTCTCGGGGTCCAGGTTCACCGAGAACCGGTGCCGGTACCAGGCCGCCACTGCATCCCGGAACTCCTTCATCCCGGCGTAGGAGGGGTAGTGGTGGTTCGCCGGGTCCCTCGCTGCCCTGCAGAGGGCATCCACGATATGCGGGGGGGTCGGGAGGTCGGGGTCCCCGATCCCGAGATCGATGACATCCACCCCCCTCCGCACCTGCGCCTCTTTCAGCTCGTCGATCTGGGCAAAGAGGTAGGGGGGAAGGTTGTCCAGGCGCTTCGAGTACATCCTTCTCTACCTTTGGGGGCCGGTTGATATTAATTTCGCAGGGAAGGCGGCGGGAGGGATCCCGGGGGGGGAAGCGCGAAGAATTCCCCTGAGGTGGCTCACTCTTCCATCAGTTCGAGCAGGTGCTGATATTGCCACCCACGCTCCCTGGTCGTGGCACCCTCGGCATCAGGAGGGCTGGCGGCATCCCGGACCGCGGTGGCAGCGTACCGGGCAGCAGCGACCGCATGAGCCGGGACGTGGGCGGTAGCCATTGCCTGACCGGCTGCACGGGCGGCAGAGCGGGCTGCATCATCCTCTTTTACCGCACGGGCAGCCGCATGAGCCGCGAGTGAAGTCCTCCGGACATCAGCCATCCTGAACACGCCGGTACGTACCCAGGCCCGGATTGCCTCGATGGCCTTCCGGGGACGATCATCTTCCGGGTACTTCTCCTCAAAGTACGGGAGCACCCGCTCGGCACAATCAGCAGCCCAGGTTGCCAGGATGTTGTGGTCACACCTGCCGGCAAGGTCCGCAATGGTCTCATCGAGGGGAGAGACTGCTATGAGTGGTCGTTTCATCCTTTCACTATTCTATGATGAAGGGATCTTTTTATACTAGGGGTCCGTCCCTCCCGTCCGGAACACGGGGTATGGAAGGGCGGGGTGGGAGCGGTACCGGAGTGAAAGGGAAGACCTTTCCCATGGCCGGGCGAATCCCTTGCCGGGGCCAGCGCGGCTCCCGGGGTGTTCAGGTGCAAGGTGACCGGGTTATCCTCATCCTCTCGACGGTTCCGGAGTCCGAATCCTCCCGTATCGCCGAAACGCTCGTCTCGGAGCGGCTCGTCGCGTGCGTGAACGCGACGAAGGTACAGTCATGCTACCGGTGGAAGGGGGAGATCTGCACCGACCGGGAGGAGCTGCTGGTCATGAAGACCCGGGAGAGCCTCTTCCCCCGGGTCATGAAACGGGTGAAGGAGCTGCACCCCTACGAGGTCCCCGAGATCCTCGCGGTCCCCGTCTGGGGTGGCTCCGGGCCCTACCTGGACTGGGTGCTCGCGGAGACCGGTCCATGACCACCTGCCCGTACCGTGCCCTCCAGGTCCGGAAGGATGGCGTCCACAGGATCGAGGACACCGTCTGCCGGGAGGAGACCTTTGCCCTCAGGGTGAACGGCGAGCTCGTGACCCGGATGGTGGCAAGCCCGGACCAGCTCCGGGAGCTCGGGGCGGGCTTCGTCGTCTCGGAAGGGATCGCAGACCGGGTCGGGGAGGTCGAGGTCAGGGGATATGAGATCCAGGTGACGGCCCCCGGGGCCCGGAGGAGGGAGGCCATCATCGGGACAAGCTGCGGGGTGAGTCTCGCCGGTCCCACCGGCAGGGTACATTCCGCCCTCACCCTCTCCCCTGCCGACGTGTTCCAGGTCGCCGGTGAGATCGAGACCGAGGAGTGGCGTGCCACGGGCGGCCTCCACTGCTCGGTGCTCTTCACCGATGGCCGGCTGGTGGCACGGTCGGGGGACGTGGGGCGGCACAACACCGTGGACAAGGTCATCGGCCGCGCCCTGCTCCAGGGCATCGACCTGTCCCGGTGCATTCTCGGGTGCACGGGAAGGCAGCCCGCGGGCATGGTCGCCAAGGCAGCCCGGGCAGGCATCCCGGTCATCATCTCCCGGGCAGCGTCCACAGACCGGGGTATCGCCGCGGCGGAAGAGGCCGGGATCACTCTCATCTGTTTCACGAGGGGCGAACGGTTCACCGTGTACACCCATCCCGAGCGGATACCGGGGATCTCCTGACCCTGGCACGGGCCCCCCCCCAATGGGAAACCGGAATAAGATAGACTAATATCAGGATCTGCCCAAGTCTCCGGGTGCAGGGTGTTGAGATGACGGAGCAAGCCCCCCCGGAAAAGGAGAGCCACGGGCAGGGGGAGAAGACGGCCCTCCTCCTCCTCGGGTGCCCGGAGGTCCCGGTCCAGATGGGCCTCGCCCTCTACATCGCAGGCCGGCTCGAGAAGAGCGGGGTCCGGGTCACCATGGCCGGGAACCCCTCGGTCATCCAGCTGGCCCGGGTCTCTGACCCTGACCAGCACTACGTGAAGAAGGTGATGAACCTGGAGAAGGCCATGGCCGATCTCATCGAGGGGCGGGTGCACCCGGACATCACCGTATCCTTCGCCCACAACGATGCGGGCATCTCCTACGCGGCAACGGTGCGCCATGTCTCCTCCTCCCGGCTCTATCTCATCATCTTCGGGAGGGAGGCCGAGGAGCTCGCGGAGCTCGCGGAGTTCGACTGCGAGAAGATCGTGGAACGGGCCGTGCACAACCCGGGCCAGCTGAAGAAGAAGATCGACGGGGCGTTCGGATGGGCTGCATCGAGGAGCTGAAGTACGAGGCGATCCTCTCGCAGGTGAGCTTTAAGGAGTGCCGGGACTACGTGAAGGAGCATTTCACCGAGCGGTACGAGGTGGAGCCCGGCTTCCGGATCTTCGAGTCCTACATCATCGGCCTCCCCCCCATCTTCATCGGGATCGAGGGGAATGCGGTCTTCTTCCCGTACACGAAGCCCTGCCACGGGACCTTCCTCCTCCGGATCGAGAGCCCGGAAGAGGTGGAGCACCTCAGGAAGATGAAACCGAAGAAGCGGTGAAGGAGGAGGGATC
>JAJRCS010000102.1 GCA_028678815.1 Methanomicrobiales archaeon
TGAGGACCTCGATCATGTCCTCGTCCAGGGTGTTGTCCTTGGGGTCGAGGATCCGGTTGAGGATGTAGAGCTCGGAGACGAACTCATCGGGCCCGATGACATGGAGCTCCCCGAGGGAGGCGGGGAGGAGCCGGCCGACCTCCCGGATCTGCGCCGACATCTCGTCGGTGAGGTACCCCATGCTCGTGTAGGCCTGGATGAGGATCTCCAGCCGGTCATGGCCATAGCGGTTGATGATCTTCGAGGTCCAGCCGAAGAGCCGGTGGACCTTCCTGAGCCGGAGCTTCTCCCCCGGCTTCTGGGATCCAAAGGATGCCGGTGGCATCTTTCCCTTGTTTCTGAGCATATTCGCGAGCTCCTCCTCCACGGTCCTCTGGGAGCCAAACCCCTCCTCCTCCGGCAGTGCCTCCTCTTCGGGCTTCTCCTCCTCCGCAGGGGTCTCCTCCACCGGTGGCTTCGCCGGGAAGGCGCCCCTGAGGAAGGGATTGTCCTTCTCGTTCAGCCGGTCCCGGATATCGATGAGGAGCTTCTTGATGGAGGTCTTCAGGAGGTCCATCTCCTCCTGCATCTTGAGGAGCTTCACGTCGATATCGCCCGAGGAAGGGGCCGCTGCCACGGCGGGGTCCTCCTCCGGTGGTGAGTTCATACTGATATTGAGCCTGGCCATAGCGCACTCACATGAAAAAAATTAATCACTCATACTAAATATATTTTGTCATTTGTTATTTTTCATAAAAGTAATAGTGTTTACAAAATAATCAAAATTTAACCCTTAAAACACGGAATCGCCCCTTTTCATGGATTATACTTCCGGGCCATTCCCATCACCTTTCTATGCACCGCGCCCGGGCGCGGGGCATCCCAGCCGAAAAAAAGGTGGATTTAGTGGAGCACGTTCATGGGAGTGAGACCCCCAGGAGCGGACTTGTGGATCGGAAGAGCTGCACCGATGTCCGGCCTGACGGTGAGGGTGAAGTCCTCTGACGGAGGCAGGCCTCCGGTGGTATCGGTCACCGCGCTCAGGTTGACCTGAACGGTGAACTGCTCGTTCCTCTCGAGGGCTGCATCCCCGTCATCATTCTGGGAGGTCACGATGCACCACTGGTATGTCGACGGCATGTTCCCGCCCGAGCACCTCGGATCGGTGTCGCTGGTACCGCTGGAGAAGTCGATGGTCTTCAGGACACTCCTGTTCTGGTAGGTGAAGACCGTCTTGTTCATGTCCACCGATGATCCGCCGGCTGCAAGCCCGACGGTGAAGAGGATGGCGTTAATCCTGGGAGGGGAGGTAATGGTCCCCTGGGCCGAACCGTACGTCTCTCCTATGATGATGAGGTTGGAGGACGCCTGCTGGACACCGGAGTAAACGACCTGCTGGGCCTTCTGGGTCGTGAAGAACCCTGCCCCGAGCACCACGTACGAGAAGACCGCCGCCACTACCACGAAGGCGATGAGGACGATGGCCGCTTCAAGGCCGGTAAAGGCCTCAGATTTCTGGAATTTCTTCATCTCATGCACCTCCTAGTAGAGCTTGTTCACCGGATCGATGCCCCCGGGGGCTGTCCGCGCGATGGAGAGCGCAGGGCCGACTATGGGCTTGACCTCAAGGGTGAAGGCGTCACGGGCCGCAATGGAGCTCTTGCTTTCCTGAAGGTGAACGACAAGATCCATCTGTTCGCCGCCTTCGAGGAGGTCATTGCCATTCCCGTTGATATCCCGTACTATGCTCCAGTTATTCGCTGGAGGGTTGGCGTTGGGCCTCAGTGGGGCACCCAAGGGCTTGCCAATATCCTGACGGACGCTCTGGTTGGCGAAGACCATGGTGAGCTTGGTCATGTCAATGGGCATGCCGCCGGGTGCGAGACCTACGGTGAAGTTCAGGTAGTTGATCTGCACTCCGCCGCCGGTCGTGTCAACCCCGTAGACGTCCCCCAGGAGCTCGAAGCTCGAGGCTGCCTGCTGGACGCCCGTGTACACGGCCTCCTGGCTCTTCTGGGTGGAGAAGAACCCGGCCCCGAGTACCACGTAGGAGAAGACTGCAGCCACGACCACGAAGGCGATCAGAACGATGGCCGCCTCGAGGCCGGTGAATGCATCTTCACGACTCAGTAGACGTTTCATAGACTACACCTGTCAGTATCCCGAATCTCTCCAGGTATACTCATTGTTAAATCTGCTTTTATGTATAAAACCTTTTCTCTATAAACCGGGGATTATTATATTTATTCAGGTAAAGTTGTATGATTTTTTATCTTGGATATGGCTTCAACCGCCGCATCATGCAGTTCAGGATTGCGATCCGATGCGGCCCGGGTGAGGGGCGGGAGGGCCTTCGGATCGGCGATCTTCCCGAGGGCGGCCGCCGCCCGGATGCGTACCCCGCTGTCCGGGTCGGCCAGGGCGGCGATGAGGAGGTCGGTGGCCCGGGGATCACCCATCCTCCCCAGGGACTTCACCGCCTCCCTCCGGACGAACCGGTTCTCATCGCCCAGGGCTCCCATGAGGGGCTCGACCGCCCGGGGATCCCCGATGATCCGGAGGGCGATGGCGCTCCCCATCCGGATATGCCAGTCCGGGTCACCCAGGGCCTCCAGGAGGGGTGCGACGGCCAGCTCCCCGAGGGACCCGAGGGCCTGGGCCGAGGCCTCCCGGACGACCCGGTTCTCGTCGCTCATGAGGGCGACGAGGGGTGCGACGGCCCTCGGGTCCCCGCTCCTCCCCAGGGAGGCGATGGCGGCCTTCCTCACCCGGGGGTCCTGAATGGTGAGGGTGGAGAGGAGGGAATCGATATCCTCCCCGGAGCCCGGCTCGGCCTGTTCCCTGGCAGGATCGCCCTCCTTCACCCCGGGCACCCGGGGTACTGCACCCTCCATCCTCCGGGCACTGAGAAACCGGGAAAGGCGCTTCCACTGCCCCATGGTGAAGAGGGAGATGGCGGCCACCACCCAGACATAAATGGCGAGGTAGACGAGGATGAGGGGATCGAAGGGGATCCCGTTCGCGTACCCGAAGAGGATCATCCCGATGGAGATCCCGACGAGGACACAGATGAAGAGGAGCCCGCGCCTGGGGTACCAGATGGCGGCGAGGACGATGGGAATGCAGTACAGGAGGGGGAAGAGGGGAAGGATCTGCCGGGAGAAGGCCTCCACGGGGCTCGTGATGGCATAGGCATGGAGGAGGAGGACCACCATGGTGAAGACCCCGATGAGAAAGGGCTTCAGGATCCCGCTCTCCTGGAACTCAGCGCCCGCCCCCGGAAGAGATGCAGCCCCTGGCATGGGATATGAATAAATCATAATTCCTCTATTTATATTATACTATTCTTAACAACCGTCCAGTGATTCCATTTGAACAAATACAGGGACCAGGGGATTCTCTGGCCGCAGGCCGGGAAGAATCCTTATTATCTCTTCTCCCATATACTCTTGAAAGAAGCGGGTGGAAGGGAGCTATGCGGAAGCAGGATGTCCTCGTGGTCGTGATCTCCGTCGCGGCCTTCGCGATCCTCGCCCTCGTCGTGCAGCCCCTCATCACCGGGGGGAGCCTCGGCCTGCCCGTCGGGGGGAAGAACCAGGAGGGGGCCGTCACCCCGGCCAGCACCATCCCCACGCCCACCCCGCGGATGACCGCCGCTCCCCCCCAGAAACGCATCACCCCCACACCCACGACCCCTGCCCCCACCCCGACCCCCTGGGACGGGACGGTGAAGACCGTGGGCTTCGTGAACCAGCCGGGGAGCCAGGGGCAGCTCCCCCCGAACCCGACCATCCCCCCGGATGTCCCCCCCGACCGCTCCCTCACCACGTACGCCGTGATCACGGGGCAGTGGAGCGGGACCACCGAGAACCTCATGATCCCCTTCCCGTCCTGGGTCCTGGAATACGAGGCCGAGCCCACGACCACGAGCGGGGAGGTCTTCCCCCGGTTCGTCCTCCAGGTCTTTGACGTGCAGAATCCGAACCGGGACGTCTTCCATGACACCCAGATCATCATCGGGGAACCGCCCGAGGATCCCTGGGTCCACAAGTTCTACGAGGGGAACCGGGAGTACTCCTTCAAGATGGATACCCGGTTCATCAAGTCCTATACCATCACCATCAAGGTGCCGACACAGTATACCGTGTGAGACAGGAAAAGGAGAGCGGGAGACGGGGTGAGGAGAGGAGGGCCCCATCCCTCCCGGGAACCGGGTCAGTCGAGCTTCCGCTTGCCCATGGATTCTATATAGGTAATGTCTGTTCCGGGCTCGATCTTCCCGGCCTCCTCCTCGGGGATCGTCAGCTCGAACATGGTAAAGTCCTTGGTATCCATGAGCTGGATCACCCTGCCTGCCTTGGAGATGACCTGAGCGCCCTTCCGCTCCACAATCGGCACGTAGATCTTGGCAGACACGGGCTGGACGATGGACCGCTTGACATTATCGAAGAGGCCCACCGCATCGATCCGGGACTTCGCGGCCCCGTGCTTCCCGGGCTTCGAGGTTGCGATCCCGAGGATCTTGGAGGGCTCCTCCTCGATGACCACGTACCTGCCTTCCTTCAGCTTGCCGACCTCTGTCTGTTCCTTCATTCTTAAATCCTCTGTCTGTGGTACTCATTTATCTGGATGGCATACCATAAATACCACGCAGTGAATCATGGAATTCCTGGCCTGCTGTGAGGAGATGGCCCGCGGGGTGGAGGAGATCGTGGGGGACCTGGTCGCCCGGCACGAGGGCGGCCGGTTCGTCCGGATCGGGGCCGACGGGACCCCCACCCGGCAGATCGACCAGGCCGCCGAGGACTTCATCGTGGAGTACCTCCGGAACCATGCCCTCTGCCGGACCCTCGTCTCCGAGGAGTGCGGGAGGCGCGAGATGGACGGGGAGAAGGGGACCATCTTCCTCGATCCCGTGGACGGGACCCACAACGCCCTCGCGGGCATCCCCTTCTATGCCCTCTCCATCGCGTATGCCGAGGAGGGGACGGTGCAGCAGGGCTTCGTCCGGGACCTCGCCCACCGCGAGACCTTCACCGCGGTGAGGGGGAAGGGGGCGCACCTGGACGGGGGGCCCATCCGGGTCTCCCGGACCACCCTCCTCGAGGAGAGCGCCATGTCCGTCTATGGCCGGAAGTTCAACCCGGCCACGGTCCTTCACCTCGGGCAGAAGATCCGGAGGTGGCGGCTCCTCGGGGCATCGGCCCTCGAGCTCTGCTACGTGGCCTCGGGGAGGCTGGACGGGTTCATCGACCTCCGGGCGACCCTCCGGGTGACGGATGCGGCGGCGGGGATGCTCATCTGCGAGGAGGCCGGGGGGAAGGTCTCTGACCTGGAGGGGCGGCGGATCATCTTCCCCGACGAGGTGACCGTGGGGAAGTGCCTCGTCGCGAGCAACGGGACCCTCCACGGGAAGGTCATCGAGTACCTGAGGTGATGGTGCAGCCATGAGGATCCTTGTCGTATCCCGGGTGGATGACGAACGGGCGGTGAGCTATGCCGCGGGGATCGCGGAGACCCTCCGGGGCCTCTCCCACGACGTGGTACTGGAGGAGGCCCTCGCGGCCCGGCTGGGGGGACCGGGCGTGGTCCTCGGGAAGGCCGGTGCCGACCTCGCCGTGGTCATCGGCGGGGACGGCTCGGTTCTCCATACCATCCAGGGCCTGAAGGAGCAGGTCCCGGTCCTCGGGATCAACTGGGGTGAGGTGGGATTCCTCGCCGAGCTCGAGCCTGCGGAGGCCCCCCGGTTCCTGGAGAACCTCCGGGAAGGGTTCCGGGTGGAGAAGCGGATGCGCATCGGCATCACCCTGGACGGGACGCCCCTGGGGGACGCCCTGAACGAGGCGGTCATCGTCACGAGCCGGCCGGCCAAGATGCTCCGGTTCACCGTCGAGGTGGACGGGATCCTCGCCGAGCGGTTCCGGGCGGACGGCATGCTCGTCTCGACCCCCACCGGCTCCACCGCCTATGCCATGAGCGCCGGCGGCCCCATCGTGGACCCGCGGATCGAGGGCTTCCTCCTCGTCCCCCTCGCCCCGTACATGCTTTCCTCCCGGCCCATCGTCATCGCGAGCGACCGGGTCCTCCGGATCACCCTGGAGAGCGAGAAGCCGGCGAAGCTCGTCCTCGACGGCCAGCGGACGAGGGAGCTCGCCCGGGGGGCGGTCCTCACCGTGCGCCGGTCCGGGGAGCCGGCCCTCTTCGTGGACGTCGGGAGGAGCTTCTTTGACAAGGTGGACCAGAAGCTCCGCAGGCTCTAGTCCCCTTCCTGTTCTCCCCGCTTCACCTCCTCCGCCACCACCCGGGCGGCCCGCGGGACGGCAGCCCTGACCGCCCGGTCCATCTCCCCCGAGAAGGCGAGGTTCCTGCCCCCCTCGATCCCCACCACGATGACCTCGGGGGCGATGCCGAGGGTCCGGGCGAGGGCGATGACCTCGGGGATCCCGAGCTCGTGGAGGGAGAGGGACGGGATCCCCTCAACCGGGAGGTCCCGGAAGACCCGGATCTCCCCCGGCTCCCCGAGGCCGGAGGTGGCGTCCACGATGACGATCCGGTCGTACCCCTCCATGAGGGTGACGAGGCCGAGCCCCCCGGTCCCCCCGTCCACCGCATCGATCTCCGGGTGCTCCTTCCCGAGGAGGGCGAGGACCCCGGGCCCCGCCGCATCGTTCCCCATGAGCGGGTTCCCGCACGCGATGACCCTGGCCCTCATGCACCTTTCCCGGGGAGAGCTTTCTCCCTGCCTCCCCAAAGAGGCTTTCCCCCGCACCGTGCAGGCCCCGGCCGGTTCTTATACGCTTATGAGGGTGCGAGTGCAATTAACCATCACCAGGTGGCCGACCATGCAGGTATCCATGAAGCTTGAGATGAAGGACACCCCCGGGCAGCTCGTCCGTGTCCTCGAGCCCATCTCTGAGTGCGGGGGGAACATCATCGCGGTGATCCACCAGCGGGACCCCGAGTCCGAGTCCGACACCCTCGACGTCCAGATCGTCCTCGACCTCCCCGAGGGGAGGCTCCCGGTGGTCGTGAACCAGATCAAGGGGCTCGGGGTGAGCATCCTCCGGATCGGCGAGGAGCGCCTCCTCCACAAGCGCTCCCTCATCATGATCGGCCACATCATGCACACCGACATCAGCGATACCGTGGACCAGATCGACCGGACAGGGTACGCCGAGGTCTCGGAGCTCTCCCTCCGGATGCCTGCCATCCACGATCGCTCCTCGGCCCGGATCACCCTCAGGACCGCGAACCGGAAGGACATGGAGAGCGCGGTCGCCATCCTCAGGAAGGTCGCGGCGAAGAAGGAGCTCCTCATCGTGGAGCCCCTGGAGGAGATGGCATGAGGGTCGCCCTCCTCGGCTTCGGGTCCGTCGGCCAGGGCGTGGCAAGGATGCTCGGGGAGAAGGACCTCCCCCTCACCCTCACGGCCATTGCAGACTCGAAGGGCGGGATCATGGATCCGGAGGGGATCTCCATCCCCGATGCCTTCACACGGAAGAAGAAGACCGGCTCCTGCGGCGGGCCGAAGGTCACCCCCCTCGGGATCGTGAAGTCCGGGGCCTACGACGTCCTCGTGGAGGTCACCCCGACGAACATGGCG
>JAJRCS010000142.1 GCA_028678815.1 Methanomicrobiales archaeon
ACATAAAAAATACAGGATCTCAGTTGAGGTTGAGGGCGGAATCGCCCGAAATGAACTCGAAGAGGCCCTGGATCGCCTGAGAGGGGCGGTGGTCGCGCAGCAGACCCCCGCCCGGGTGGTCCACCGGAGGGCAGACAGGATACGGGAACGCCGCGTCGTCGATGCGAGGGTTGCAGGCCAGGAGGACGGCATGTTTTTACTGGATGTCGTCGGAGAGGCAGGCCTGTACGTGAAGGAGCTCGTATCCGGCGACGGCGGCAGGACCCGGCCAAGCCTCGCCGGCCTCCTCGGGAGGCCGGCACGGGTCATCCAGCTCGACGTGCTTGAGGTCGAGGGAAGCGAGGAGATGGAGTAAATGGCACACCACCATGGTCCACGGAAAAAGACACGCTACAAGTTCAAGAAGGATATACGCCGGCGGGGTATCCCCCCGGTCATGACCGCCATCCAGAAGTTCGAGGTAGGCCAGAAGGTCCATATCGTCTGCGAGCCGAGCGTCCACGAGGGGATGCCCCACCGGAGGTTCCACGGGAAGACGGGGACCATCCTCGGGCAGCGCGGCCGGGCCTGGCTCCTCCAGATCCGGGACGGCGAGACCGTCAAGACCGTCATCGCGCGACCACAACATCTAAAGCCCCAAAGGTGAAGTATCAGGCAGGGATCCGGCGATGCGGGTAAAAGGAGTACTGGGAGAGGAAAGGATCACCCTCGCCGAGCTGAAGGAGGTCCTCACGGGGGTCGCGGAGTCGAGGCAGGAGGATGCCACCGAGATGGCCTACGAGCTCCGGCGGTCAATCGACCATGCGACCCATATCGCGAAGAACTCGCCTGAGCAGGCGAAGGGCCTCGTGGAGGCCCTCCTGAAGCTCGAGAAGATGAAGCCGGACATCGCCTACCGGATCGCAAACATCATGCCCAGGACGAGGGACGAGCTCCGGGCCATCTATGCCAAGGAGCGGTTCACCCTCACGGGAGAGGAGCTCGACCAGACCCTCGCCCTCGTCGCCGAGCATCTCTAGGTGAGCGGGATGAAGACCGAGAAGAAGGAGAACTACTGCATAGTGCTGGATATCCTTCAGAAGGGGCATGCGGACGACCCCAGGCCGGTCTACAAGAGGGAACCCCTCGTCCAGGGGATCGGGATCGAGCAGTTCAAGCTCCTGGAGCTCGTCCCGAAGCCGAACGCGGTCATCCAGATCCACGAGAAGCTCTACATCGGGGACGAGGAGCGGGAGAAGATCGAGCGGGTGAAGCGCCGGATCGGCTTCGAGGAGCTCACGCCCACCGCGAGGGTCGAGGTCCCCTACGTCGTGGAGCAGATCGTGAAGGAGCACGAGAACCGGTTCGTCCAGTTCTTCAACACCTCGGTCCCCATCACCCCGAAGCTCCACATGCTCCACCTCCTGCCCGGGATCGGGAAGAAGCTCCTCTGGGAGATCCTCGACGAGCGGCAGAAGAAGCCCTTCGAGTCCTTTGCGGACATCGCCCGCCGGATCAAGGCCATGCCCCACCCGGACCGGATGATCATCAACCGGATCCTCGAGGAGATCGAGGACCCCGAGACCAAGTACCGGGTCTTCACCGCGCGATGACCGCCCGGCGGGACCAGCACTTCCTCGTGGACGAGCGTGCCGTCGAGCGCATCCTTTCCCTCGTGGATGTCGCGGGGAGGGTTGTCCTCGAGGTCGGGCCCGGGAAGGGCGTCCTCACCCGGGGGCTGCTCGATCGGGGCGCCGGGGTAGTCGCAGTCGAGATCGATCCCGTCCTCGTCGAGGAACTGAGGGGGACCTTTGCCCCTGAGATTGCCGACGGATCCCTCCAGCTCATCGAGGGGGACGCGCTGAAGGTGGAGCTCCCGCCCTTCGAGATCGTGGTCTCGAACCTCCCCTACTCGATCTCATCCCCCATCACCTTCCGTCTCCTGGAGATGGGATTCTCCGAGGCGATCCTGATGTACCAGGCCGAGTTCGCCGACAGGATGGTTGCGAGAATCGGCACCCCGGCATGCGGGCGCCTCACGGTCATGGTCCAGACCTACGCGGAGGTTAAGAAATGCGTCCATATCCCCCCGAATGCCTTCTCTCCCCGGCCCCAGGTCCACTCCACCGTGGTCCGGATCGTCCCCCGCGAGCCGCCCTGGCCCATCGCGGACCGGAGGCACTACGCGGACGTGGTGCGGGTGCTCTTCTCACAGCGGCGGAAGACGGTGAGGAACGGCCTGAAATCCGGGCGGGGGCTCTTCGGGGCTGACCGGGTGGAGCGGATCATCGCGGCCCTCCCGCCGGAGACCCTCGCCCTCCGGCCCGAGGCCCTCTCCCTCCGGGACTTCGCCGCGATAGCGGCCGTGGTCTAGATGGACCCCGACCCCTCCCAGGTCTACCCGGTCCGGGAGGACACCCTCCTCCTCCTCGAGGCAGCCCTCGCCGGGGCAGGTCCCTCCGACCGGGTGCTCGAGCTGGGGACCGGGAGCGGGTACATCGCCCGGCACCTCGCGGGGAAGGTCACCCTCGTGGTGGCCACGGACGTGAACCCCCACGCCTGCCGGGCGGCATCATCCCCTGGTGTCGGGGTGGCTCGGACGGACCTCACCGCCGGGATCCGGGGGCAGTTCGACCTCGTCCTCTTCAACGCCCCCTACCTGCCAACCGGGCCGGGGGAGCGGCTGGACGACTGGCTGGAGAAGGCCCTCGACGGGGGAGAGTCCGGCCGGGAGGTCATCGCCCGGCTGCTCCCGGACCTCCCCCGGGTCCTCGCACCGGGGGGAAGGCTCCTCCTCGTCATCTCGGACCTGACCGGTGTGGATGAGGTGCTCGGCCTCCTCAGGGATGCCGGGTTCCGGGCCGGGATCGTGCGGGAGGAGCGGATCGAGGGGGAGCGGCTCATGGTCATAAGAGCGATCCGGCCGGCGAATCTATAGACGCCCGTATCTCCGGTGGGCCTGTTCGAAGGTCATGATGTCCAGGACCTTCACCGTCTTCTCCTCAAGGAGTATCCGGTAGAACACCGTGTA
>JAJRCS010000161.1 GCA_028678815.1 Methanomicrobiales archaeon
GTCGAGGGCCACGATCTCGGGCCGGGGGGTCATGAGGGCCTCCACCCGCCGGTCCCCGAACCGGAAGACCGCCTCCATCATGTCCTGCTCGGCGGCCTCCAGGATCCCGGCCCGCCTCCCCTCCTCGAGCATGGACCGGATCTCCTCCTCGGTGACGGCCGGCCGCTCGGCATGGGGGATCCCGAGGAGCCGGAGGATGAGGTCGGTGCTCGCGGAGACGAGCCAGACCACCGGCGACGCGACGAGGGCGAGGACCCGCATGGGCCGGGCGAGGAAGGAGGAGATCTCCACGGGGCGGTGGAGGCCGATGCGCTTCGGGACGAGCTCCCCGAGGACCATGGTGACGAAGGTGATCCCGAGGACGACGATGATGATGGAGAGCCCCTCGGCCCAGGGGGCGAGGGCAGGGATGGAGAGGAAGAACGGCTCAAGGTACGCCGCGAGCCGGATCCCCCCGAAGGCCCCGGCGAGGATCCCGATGAGGGTGATCCCTATCTGGACGGTGGAGAGGAACCGGTTCGGGTCCTCGGCGAGCTCGAGGGCCGCCTTCGCTCCCTTGTCCCCCTCTTCAGCCCGGGTGCGGAGGAGCGCCTTCCGGGCAGAGACGAGGGCGAACTCCGCCATGGAGAAGATCCCGTTTGCCAGGATCAGGAGGAGGACGATGAGGAGGTCTATGCCGAGGGACATGGTTCACCCGAAGGTATGATCCTCCATTTCCGTCCTGCCGCCGGGGTGACCGGCCTCACTTCCCCGGGTTCCGGCCCTTCGCCTGGCCGGCGATGTAGGCGTTCACCGCGGTGGTGATGACCGCGATCTCCTTTCCGCCCCGGAGCGATGCCGCGAGGGTCTGCATCCGGGTTTCCTCCTCGCGCACGTACCGCTCCAGGGTATCGAGGACCCCCTCGTCCTTCAGGAAGTGGGTGTGGGTGTTCCCCTTCATGAACTGGGGGTGGTGCATGAGGGCATGGTGGAGGGGCAGGGTGGTCTTCACCCCGAGAATGACGTACTCGTAGATGGCCCGGCGCATCCGCTGGATGGCCTCGGCCCGGTCCCCGCCCCAGGCCGTGAGCTTCGCGATGAGGGAGTCGTAGAGGACGGGGATGGAGTAGCCCTTGTGGATCCCCGAGTCGAGCCGGATCCCGGGCCCGCCCGGCGACCGGTACCGGGTGATCTTCCCCGGGTCCGCCTGGAAGTTCTTCAGGGGATCCTCGGCATTGATCCGGCATTCGATGGCATGCCCCCGGATGGAGACCTCGTCCTGGGCGAAGGGGATGTCATGGCCGGCGGCGATGGCGATCTGCTGCTTCACGATGTCGATGCCCGTGACCTGCTCCGTGATGGTATGCTCCACCTGGAGCCGGGTGTTCATCTCCATGAAGAAGTAGTTCCCGCCGGAGTAGAGGAACTCCACGGTGCCCGCGTTCGTATACCCCGCGGTCTTGGCTACCCGGACCGCGGACTTCGACATCTTCTCCCTGAGCTCGGGGGTCATGATGGGGCAGGGGGCCTCCTCCACGAGCTTCTGGTGCCGGCGCTGGATGGAGCACTCCCGGTCATAGAGGTGGAGGGTGTGCCCCGAGGAGTCGGCGAGGACCTGGAACTCGATGTGCCGGGGCCGGACGAGGTACTTCTCGATGAAGACCGTGGCGTCCCCGAAGGCCGACTGGGCGATGCGCTCCGAGCCCGAGAGGGCTGCCCCCAGCTCGGCCGGGGTGTCCACGATGTGCATCCCGATCCCCCCGCCCCCGGCCGAGGCCTTCACGATGACGGGGTACCCGATCTCGTCCGCCACCTTCGCCGCCTTCTCCGGCGTGGTCCCCTCCTCGGTCCCGGGGAGGACGGGCACCCCGGCCCTGCGCATCATCCGCTTGGACCCGATCTTCGAGCCCATGGCCTCGATGGTCTTCCAGTGGGGCCCGATGAAGATGAGCCCCTCGGACTCCACGAGCTTCGCGAACCGGTGGTTCTCGGCAAGGAAGCCGTAGCCGGGGTGGATGGCCTCCGCCCCGGTCTTCTTCGCCACCTCCACGATCCGGGGCATGTTCAGGTACGACTTCGAGGGGTGGGCCTCCCCGACGCAGAAGGCCTCGTCGGCGTACTTGACGTGGAGGGCGTTCTCGTCGGGCTTCGAGTAGACCGCCACGGTGCCGATCCCCAGCTCCCGGCAGGCCCGCATTACCCGGATGGCGATCTCACCCCGGTTCGCGATGAGGATCTTCTCGAAGTCGGTCATCGGACCACCAGGAGCACGTCGCCGCTCCCGACCACGTCCCCGGCATCCACGAAGATATCGGTCACCTTGCCGTCCCGCGGGCTCGCGATGGGGTTCTCCATCTTCATGGCCTCGAGGACCATGAGGGGATCGCCCTTCTTCACCGCCTCCCCGACCCGGACGAGGACCTTCAGGACCATGCCCTGTATGTTCGACCTGACCCCGCCCTCGATATCCCCCTTCGGGGCCTTCCCGGCCGGGCCGGGGCCCTTCGCGGTGACCGCGGCCCCCGCGACGGAGATGATCCGGACGGAGTACACCTCCCCGTCCACCTCCACCTCCATGGCCGCGGGGATCTCGGCGGCCGGCGACGCCGCCGCGGTCTGCTTCCTCGGGAGGGCCTCGGGCTTCTTCTCGCCCTTCAGGAAGGCCGGGGCCACCGCGGGGTAGATGATATAGGTGAGGACATCCTCCTCCTTCTTCACGAGCCCCTGCTCCAGGGCCTGCTTTCTCATCTCGTCGTAGATTGGCTCCAGGAGGTCGGCGGGCCGGACGGTCACCACCTCGTCGTCCCCGATGATCTTCCGCCGGATCTCCTCGTTCACCGGGCCGGGGGGCTTCCCGTAGAGGCCATGGAGGTAGTCCCGCACCTCCTTCGTCACGTTCGTGTATCGCTCGCCGCCGATGAGGACGTTGAAGACCGCCTGGGTGCCGACGATCTGGGAGGTGGGGGTGACGAGGGGCGGGTACCCGAGGTCCTCCCGGACCCGGGGGATCTCCTGGTGCACATCCTCCCTCCGGTTCAGGGCGTCCTGCTCCTTCAGCTGGGAGACGAGGTTCGAGATCATCCCGCCGGGGAGCTGGTAGAGGAGGACGTCGGAGTCCACCCGCTCGGAGATAGGGTCCAGGATGGCGCTGTACTTCTCCCGGATGGCGAGGCAGATATTCCGTGCCTCCCGGAGGACGTGGAGGTCGATCCCGGTGTCCCGGTCCGTGCCCTGGACCGAGGCGACGACGCTCTCCGTCGGGGGCTGGCTCGTCCCGAGGGAGAAGGGGGACATGGCCGTGTCGACGATGTCCACTCCTGCCTCGATGGCCGCCTGGTAGGACATGGGGGCCAGGCCGGCCGTGGAGTGGGAGTGGAGGTCCACGGGGAGGCCGGTCGCCTTCTTGATCCCCCGGATGAGCTCCCGGGCCGGGTCCGGCCGGATGAGCCCGGCCATGTCCTTGATGCAGATGGAGTCGCAGTCAAAGCCCTTGAGCTCCTCCGCCATCCCGATGAAGCCCTTCACCGAGTGGACGGGCGAGGTGGTGTAGCAGATGGCCCCCTGGAGATGTGCCCCCGCCTTCTTCACCTCCGCCATGGCCTTCCTCATGTTCCGGACGTCGTTCAAGGCGTCGAAGACCCGGAAAATGTCCACCCCCCGCCGGTGGGCCGCCGCGACGAACCGCTCCACCACGTCGTCGGGGTAGTGCCGGTAGCCCACCAGGTTCTGCCCCCGGAGGAGCATCTGGACGGGGGTCTTCGGGAGGGCCTCGGAGAAGGCCGAGAGCCGGTCCCAGGGATCGTCGTTGCAGAACCGGATGGCGGTGTCAAAGGTCGCCCCGCCCCATGCCTCCACCGAGAAGAACCCGGCCTTCTCGATGGCCCGGGCGAGGGGGAGGCTATCCTCGGTACGCAGGCGCGTTGCGATGAGGGACTGGTGGGCGTCCCGGAGCGTGGTGTCCGTGATGTGCAGCCGGTGCATACTCCCTCCTACCGGGAGGACTGGTCCCGCCGGGCGGGCTGGACGGGGTAAAACCTTTTGAAAAATGGATGGTGCACGTATTAAAACTATCACTTCAGGCCAGGAGGGCGGCGATCACCGCGATCCCCACGGCGGAGAGGGCCTGTATCCCGTCCCACCGGCCCCGCCCGAACCGGGGGCAGAGGCTCCCGCCGTGCCGGTAGCCCCGGACCGCGAGGAGGTCCCCCAGGTCCCGGGCCCGGTCCAGCTCCCTCCGGACGAGGAGCCCGAGGGCCGGGACGGCGGCCGACAGGGTGACCCGGCCGGCCTTGAGCCGGAGGGCGAGGAGGAGCAGGGAGAGGTCCCGGTCCAGCACCTCCAGGGACCCCATGGCC
>JAJRCS010000072.1 GCA_028678815.1 Methanomicrobiales archaeon
AGAGGGACGTGGACGCCTGCCTTGACTGCGGGGTGGACATGGTGCATGTCTTCATCCCGACCTCGGACGTCCAGCGGATCCACACCATCAAAAAGACCCGGGAGGAGGTCTTCGAGGTCACCCAGGAGGTGGTCTCCTATTCCCGGGAGCACTGCGACCAGGTCCTCTTCTCGGCGATGGACGCCACGAGGACCGACTGGGACTACCTCCTCCAGGTGCTCCAGGTGGCGGTCCAGGCCGGTGCGACGGTGCTGAACATCCCGGACACCGTGGGGGTCATCACCCCCTCGGCGATGAAGCAGCTCATCGGCCGGATCACCTCAGAGGTGGACTGCCCCATCGACACCCACTGCCACAACGACTTCGGCCTCGCCGTCGCAAACACCCTCGCCGCCGTGGAGGGCGGGGCCTCCCAGGTGCAGGTGACGGTGAACGGCCTCGGGGAGCGGGCGGGGAACGCCGACCTCGCCGAGACGGTCATGGCCCTCGAGTCCATCTACGGGATCTCGACAGGGATCCACACCCAGCGGATCGTGGAGACCTCCCGGCTCGTCTCCCGGTGCTCGGGGATCACCATCATCCCCACCCAGCCCATCGTCGGGGAGAACGCCTTCTCCCACGAGAGCGGCATCCACTCCCACGGGGTCATCACCCGCTCGGACACCTTCGAGCCGGGCATCATGACCCCGGAGATGGTGGGCCACCGGCGCCGGCTGAAGCTCGGGAAGCACGTCGGGCGGCACGCGGTCCGGCAGATGCTCACCGACGTCCACCTGGAGCCGGAGGAGGCCCAGCTCGACGAGATCGTGAACCGGATCAAGGACATGTCCGGGAAGGGGAAGCGGGTGACGGACGCGGACCTCTACGAGATCGCAGGCACGGTGATGGGGGTGAAGTCCGACGGGAAGGCCATCGACCTCCAGGAGATCGCGGTCATCACGGGAAACCACGTCATCCCCACGGCCTCCCTGAAGGCGATGGTGAACGGCGTCGAGCACGTCGCCTCTGCGGTCGGGGTCGGGCCGGTGGACGCAGCCCTCCGGGCCATCATGGGGGTCCTCCCCACCCGGGTCACCCTGAAGGAGTTCAAGATCGAGGCCATCTCGGGCGGTTCCGAGGCCATCGGGCATGTCACGGTGGCACTCGAGGACGAGAAGGGGCACATCTTCGATGCGAGCGGCACGGGGGACGACATCGTCATCGCCTCGGTGGAGGCCATGGTGAACGCCATCAACCTGCTCCACCGGGTCAGGAAGGGGTGAAGCCACCGGCTCCGCCCCTCACCTCTCCTCACCTCCTGAAGCCCCGCGGTAACACCAGCCGGCGAAGCCCTTCCCCTACTAACACAATGTGCCGGAGGGACGGCTATCAGGTGAGGGTGAAGGATCGGGAGTGACGGGGAATTCCTGGTAATACAGGAAGCGAAAAAAGAGAAGCTATCTATTCGGCGTTCGGTGCCGACGGCCTCTTCCGGTCCAGGGACCCCTTGATATCGGTGGAGAGCTGTTCGAACTTCACCTGCATCGCCTTCTCCTGCTTCTCGAGGGACTTCACACGGAGCTCCAGGGTCTCCACCTTCTCGGCAAGGGAGGTGGTGACCTTCTCCTTCCTCTGCTGGACCATCACGGTCCCGACGTTCACGAAGATCTCGGCGTCCTCGGGTATGTCCTTCAGTTCCTCCTGGGCCCTCCGGGACTCCCGGATGGCCATCTCGTACTGGGTCTTCTGGGCTGCCACGGTCTGGAGCTGCTGCTGGAGCTGCTGGAGCATGGCGAGCTGGTTCTGGACCTTGGGGGGGATATTCTCCATGAATTCGACTCCTCCCTCTCTGGTACGCACCCATGACCATTATACGTTTTGCATTCCGAAACCTGCCCGCCCCCGGACCGGATGCAAAGGGGATGCCTTTTTCAGCCGGTGATGCACTCATGAGAGGGAGGATGGTGGCATGGACCGGATTCCCCGTCCGCGGCTGGAGACCGCGAAGGGCAGGCGGTGCGGGAGGGCGAGGGATCCGCGGATCCTCATGATCCCGGCCTCGAGGAGGGACGTGGCCGAGCGGGAGGCCCTCTCCCGGGAGATCGGGGATACCATCAGTGAGATCACACGGAGGGGCGAGGAGGTGGACCCCGGCCTCGTGAGGGCGAAGGATGCCATCGACGACAGGGAGAACCACCTCCTCGTCGCCCGGGCGCGGTGGGGGGAGCTCCTCGGGGCCCTCTCCTACACCTTCCCGGACCCGGGGAGCATGAGGGTCGATTACATCGGGTTCTCGGTCCACCGGTGCGGCCTCGGCACGAGGCTCATGGCGGCGGTGGCAGAGATCGCCCTCCAGGGGAACCGGAAGATCCTCCTCACGGCCCAGAGGGGGGCCCGGGGCTTCTTCGAGCGGCTGGGGATGGAGATGGTGGACGAGTTTTCCGACGGGAACTGCTCCTTCGTGTTCTCCCCCGGCAGGATGAGGCGCTTCGTGGTCGAGGCCCGCCGGAAGACCTGAGAGGCGGCACTCTCCC
>JAJRCS010000017.1 GCA_028678815.1 Methanomicrobiales archaeon
TTCCCTTCCGTGTCCTGGATCACGGAAACGAACCCGACCCCCGGGACCTTCATCTTCGGCACTATGGTCTTCCCGCCCAGCTTCTCCACCTTCGCGGCCTCCCTGTCGAAGTCCTCCACCACGACGTAGGGAACGATGGGTATCCCGGGCATCTGCCGTTTGTACATCCCGCCCATGGAGAGGGTCCCCTCCTTCGGCTCCCCGCACTTCACGTCCTGGTACTCCACCGTGGGAGGCATGGCCGTGGGCATCGCGGTCGGCCCGATGGTCCACCCGAAGAGGGAGGAATAGAACTTCTTTGCCCGCTGCACGTCGTCTGCCGGTATCTCGAAGTACCCGATGTTTGGCATGCCCCGGCGCTTCTCCGGGGCCCTATTTAACCCCTGCGCCGAGACCCAGAAAGTGAGAGATGGATCCCCGGGGATCACCGTTTCTTCTTCGGGGATGTCCCGTCCCCGCCCTCCAGCTCGAGGGCATGGAGGACCAGCCCCTCCAGCCCTGCCGTATTCAGGAAGTCCAGCCTCTCGATATCCCCGGGGCCGCCGCCCGGGGGCCACCTGATCCGGATCAGCCACTCTGGCGCGAGAGGGTTCGCGATGTACGCAGTGCCCCCCTTCCCCTTCCCCAGGGTGAACCGGACCTCCCACATCCCCCGGGCATCCGCGGCATACACCGAGGAACCGGGGTGCTTCTCCTCGAACTGCCTCACCCGGGTGCGCACGAGGACCCCGACCAGCGACTCGTCCACGAGATCGTACTCCGCCATCGCTCCTCACCGGTTGCCGATGCCCCTCCCGGGATGATAGCGGTTTCCCTGTCTTTCACCATCTGAAACAGTCCCGGAGCCGGGATGGGGACCTTCAGGGAATGCCGGCGATATCCGCGAGGATCCCCCAGAGGCGCTCCCCGGTATCACGGTCCCTCGCTCCCTGTGACGGCCGGGCCTCCCGCATATCCTCGAAGTACCTCCCCGTCACCCCTGCCACCTCCGGGGAGGTCGCCAGGTATACCGGCGTCCGGGCGCCGGTCTCCACGGGCTCGCACGGGTACGACGGGAAGGCCGATTCGAGGAGCTTCGTGCAGATGACCCCCGGATGGAGGCAGTTCACCGTTACCTGCGCCGGATCGAGCCTCCGGGCAAAGGCCGCGGTCATGAGGACCACCCCGAGCTTCGACTGCGCATAGATATCCCATGCCCGGTACCTCTTCTCCCCCTGGAGGTTGTCCCAGTCCATCCGTTCCGCGTCGAAGTGCGCGCTCGAGGCGACGTTCACGATCCTCGAGGGGGCTGCCGCCCTGAGAAGCGGCAGGAGGAGGTGCGAGAGCTGGAAGGGGGCGAGGAGGTTCACGGCGAAGGTCGTCTCCAGGCCGTCCGCCGTGAGGACCCGCTCCTCCCGGTAGACCCCGGCGTTGTTCACGAGCACGTCGATCCGGTCGTACCGGTCCACCACGTCCGCCGCGAGGCCCCGGATCCCCGCGAGGGTGGAGAGGTCCCCGGTGAAGAGGTCCGGGCCGGGGCTCCCGGCCTTCCGGACCTCGCCGAGCACGGCCCGGCCCTTCGCGGGGTCCCTGCCATGGACGAGGACCCGGTGGCCCATCCGGGCGAGGGCGAGGGCCGTCGCCTTCCCGATGCCGTCGGTGGAACCGGTGACGAGGATGGTCCGGAGGGCGGGGGGTGCTGCGCCTGAAGAGGTATAGGACAGGGTCATGCGGTGCCCTGTTCGGGTTGTATCGGGCGAGGGGGAGAAAAAGGTGTTGCCCTCATGCCCAGGTGCCCTTCACGAGGAGCCCCGCCTTCCCCAGCCGGGGGGTGAGGAAGACGAGGAGGATCGGCGTGATGAAGATGGTCACGACCAGGTTCCCGATGAACCAGCTCCAGAAGATCCCGGCGGCACCGCTCCAGGGGATGACCCCGCCGATGGCGAAACTGGCCGCACCCCAGGCCGCCCCCACGAGGTTGTTCAGGAACCACCCGAAGGCCAGGAAGATACCGAAGTCCCGCCAGGTCGGGAGCGCGACATCGGCACGGAGGGCCCGGAAGGCCGCGAGGGGGATGAGGACCTGCCAGACGTCGGCGAGGGACCAGTACAGGTTGACCACCGGCGGGACACCCCCGACCACCCCCGCCCCGAGGATGCAGCCGAGGTACGCGGCGAGGACACCCCACCCGCCGAACCAGAGGGCAAAGGCGATCATGAAGGCAACGGCGATGTAGAAGGACGATACCCCGGGCGCCACCGGGGAGCTGATCTCCCCGAAGGCGGCAAGCAGGGTGTTCACGGCGACGAGGACGATGAAGAGGAGGATGTGTTCCTTCCGGACCCTGCCTTCTCCTGCTTTCATGTCTTCCCTCCCCCGGCCTCGGGCATGTGGCTCCCGTCGCAGAAGGGCTTGTTCCCCGACCGCCCGCACCGGCAGAGGGTGACCCGGTTCCTGACCTCGTAGGCGAACCCGTCTGCCGCGATGACCGGGATGCCGCCCCTCACCCAGAGGGGGCCGATCATCCCCTCCTTCGGACCTTCCACGAGCCCGATGGACTTCTCGAGGTCCGGCTCGACGGGCTTCCCCGCTTTCCGGTCCCAGACCACGAGCCGGCCCGAGTGGCAGTTCGCCGCTATGTCAAGGGCGGTCCTCTGTGCCTCGTCTCCGCCCGATTCGATGAGGTCCCAGATCCCCCTCCCCCGGACGCAGAACCGGGCATGGGAGCAGAACCCGGGTGCGTCGGAGAGCCGGGTGTCCCGGCCCTCGGTCCACTCCGCCCGTTGCAGGTACGGCACCCGGCTTGCCGTCTCCGTGCCCCTGAAGTGGCTCTTCGTATGGGTCCCGTCACAGAACGGCTTGTTCCCCGACCCGCCGCACCGGCAGAGGGCATAGGACTCCGGCGCCGGGACCCGTTCGCCCTCCCTCCACCTGACTGAGTTCCCCCTCCGGTCACAGACGAGGACCTGTTTCACGAGGGGGATCCCCCCGGAGACGAGGTACGGGCCGTCCTCCGTTACCTGGATCCGGGCTTCGCCTTTCTTTCCTGGACCTGGCATGCGTCCTCCTCACCAGAGAGATGCAGGGGCCCGGTATATGATGCCTTGCTCCCGGCCCGGCAGCCCCATGGGTTACCGTACATCACGGATGCCCGGGGTCAGGCATCCATCAGTTCGATCCGGTAGTGGTGGGGATAATCGCTCCTCCGGGAGGCCTGCTTCCCCGAGATGAAGAACCCATACCGGTTATTCCTGATGTGGTTCTTCTGCAGGAAATTCAGCAGGGCGCTGATGGAAGGGACCCGTTTTCCCTGTATCCCGTGGAAGGTGGCGATGTCCCGGGCAGTCACCTCGGCCCATTTGATATTCTGCCCCTTCAGGTACCTGTATACGAGGCATGCATTGTCGTATCGCTGGCTGCCGGTCACCAAAATCCCTCCCGATGGATGTGTTCTCCTCTCTCCCTGTATTTATATGTCCGCTTTGGGGATATAGGTTCGTATTGCCCGGCATTTTATCAGAAAACGTGAATAAAGAGCTTTTATTCCGTATTGCCCATCATGGTGCCGCCCTGAAACAGGTCCCCGGCAGCCCCCGGCACGGAAGAATGATACCCCGGCAGGCTGAACCGGCGATTCCCCCCACTGCCACCTGCCACGATCCACGGGTGCAAACCCTTTTCCCCCCTCCCGGGAGAGGCACTGATCAGGTGGTTGTTCTGCCCCTCCGCATCACCGTGTACGACGGCGCCGGCTGCATCGGCGGGAACAAGATCTACCTGGACACCGGGGAGGACGGGGTCTTCCTCGACTTCGGGAAGAACTTCGGGAAGTATGCCCGGTTCTACGAGGAGTTCCTGAAGAACCGTTCCACCCGGGGGATCCACGACCTCCTCACCCTCGGGCTCATCCCCGAGCTCGACATCTACCGGCCTGACCTCGTCACCCCGGATGCGCCGGTCTCCGGGTTCCCGCGGCTCCCCGTCTCCGCCGTGCTCCTCTCCCACGCCCACCTGGATCACTGCGGGAACATCGGGCTCCTCAGGCGGGAGATCCCCGTCTTCTCGACACCCACCACCGCCGCCATCCTGAAGGGGTACCAGGACACCGGCGCGTCCACCACCGAGGGTGATGTCGTGTACGGCTCGGACCGGAAGCCGAGCGATACCGATCCCCTGTACCTCGAGTCAGAGACCCTGGGGTGCTACCTGGGGCGGGAGTTCTGCCTCACCGCCCCTCCGTCCGAAAAATTCCTGGAATTTCTCGCATGGAAGCCCGGCCAGGACAGCAAACGGGCAAGGAAAAAGCTGGTCCCGGGCCCGTGCTGCACCATGGAGAATCACCCGCTTCCCTTCAGGGTTTCGGCGTGCGAGGTGGACCACTCCCTCTACGGGGCCTGTGGGTTTCTCATCGGGGGGGAGAAGACCGTCGCGTACACCGGCGACTTCCGGCTCCACGGCCGGAACGAGGCAAAGACCCGGGAGTTCGTCTCCCGGGCGAAGGGCGCGGAGATCCTCATCACCGAGGGGACCCGGGTGAGGGACGCCGGGCCGGAGGACGGGAGCCGGGTCACCGAGGACTCGGTCTGCGAGACCTGCCGGGGGGCCGTGGAGGAATCCCCCGGTCTCGTCATTGCCGACTTCTCGGCCCGGAACTTCGAGCGGCTCGAGGCCTTCCGGGAGATCGCCGCAGCCACCGGGCGGGAGCTCGTGGTCACCGCCCGGGACCTCTACATGCTCTACGCCCTTTTCACCGTCGACGGCGTGGAGCGGTGGAAGGGGGTGCGGGTCTACGACGAGATCACGGATCATGCCCGGCGGAAGTGGGAGGCCGAGCTCGTGCAGCCCCTCGCCGGCGGGAGCTACGTGAGGCACGACGCCATCCGGGCGGACCCGGGCCGGTTCATCCTCTGCTTCTCCTTCTTTGACATGAATCACCTCCTCGATATCAGGCCTGCCGGCGGGCGGTACCTCTACTCCTCCTGCGAGCCCTTCAACGAGGAGATGGAGATCGACTTCCGCCGGCTCTGGGAGTGGCTGCAGTTCTTCGGGATCGAGCCCTGCGGCTTTTCCATGGAGAAGAACGAGGCCGGGGACGTGGTCCCCGCCATGGACAGGCACTACCACGCCTCCGGGCATGCCTCGGGGGCCGACGTGGCCTGGGCCATCGACGAGATCGACCCCGACGTGATCATCCCGGTCCACACGGAGAACGCCGGCTGGTTCGAGGAGAACTTCGACGGGGTGCTCGTGCCTGAGGAAGGGGTGAGATACGATCTCTAGGCCATCACCCGCCCTCCGCGGGGTGCCTCCCCTGCATCACCTCTCTCCTCAATAATCTTCATCCCCCGGTAACCGGTACATCCTCCTCAATGAAGAGATCCCTGCTGCTCCTTCTCCTGCTCCTCGTGGTGCTCCTCGCGGGCTGCACGCAGACCCCGCCGCAGGCGGCCCCGCCCGTGACGACGACATCGCCACCGGTCGAAACCACGGCGGTGACCACGGCCACCTCTCCTCCTCCCGGGACAACCCCTCCTGCTCCTGCCACGACTCCCGCGGTGACCCAGCCGGCCGGGAAGCCCGATCCCAGCTTCCTGGTGGATGTCAACGTCCCCGGAAAGGCCTGGAC
>JAJRCS010000095.1 GCA_028678815.1 Methanomicrobiales archaeon
CATGCTGGGGGCAGGATGCGACCCTTCGACAGATTCGTCCTGAAGCGGCTCTTCGTCCAGGTCGGGGGCATCATAGCCATAGCCGTCATCCTCGCGGTCTTCCTCTTCTCCTACAACGCGACCTACAACACGGTCGTGACCCTCGACCGGCAGGCAGACGAGCGGTGGGCCGGGATCACCCATGACCTCGTGGAACGGTACCGGGGGATCCCGGCCCTCGCCGCCTTCCTCGGGCCGTCCCTGGGGCCCGATACCCCTGCCCTCGACCAGGTCAGCGCAGACCTGAGCCGCTGGAATGCCGCCCTCCGGGACGGCGGGATCGGGCGGCTTGACCCCGAGACCGCGAACCTGGAGGCCTCCCTCGGGCACCTCGACCGGGTCCTGGAGAGGCACCCGGATGTCCTCTTCACCCTGGAGGTCCTCCGGTTTCGCGAGGGCCTCGACCGGTCCGGCGCCGTGATCGAGGACGACCGGGCGGCCTACAACGAGGCGGTCCGGCGATACAACGAGGCCATCGGATCCTTCCCGGCCACCCTCTGGAGCGGGAACTGGGGTTTTCTCCCGAGGGACTTCTTCACGGCAGAGCTCCGGGAGAGGGACGCGGCCCCGCTCCCGAAGGCATGAGGGGCCCCCGTCCCCGGGCCCTCCCCGGATCGGAGGATATCATCCTGTCCTGGCCTGTTCACGCCCGATGAGCGCCCTGACATCCCCGGTATAGACCGTGTAGAGGTCGGCCGCCCACCGCCCCAGGTCCGGGATGATGACGAAGAGGCCGTACGCGATGGCCACGAGGGCGATGAGGGCGCCCCCCTCGGCGAGGATGTTGTGGGACCAGAAGAAGGACTCGTACCCCCATTCACCATTCGAGGCGATCTCGGGGAGGAAGGGGAACCACTGGGCGGTGTAC
This sequence comes from Methanomicrobiales archaeon, assembly GCA_028678815.1. Classification (GTDB taxonomy): domain Archaea; phylum Halobacteriota; class Methanomicrobia; order Methanomicrobiales; family JACTUA01; genus JACTUA01. The sequence goes on from JAJRCS010000095.1 coordinate 908, forward strand.
GCGATGATGACAAAGACGTTCCGGAAGAGGTTGAGGATCCAGATGGTCGGGACGACGAGAAGGAAGGCGAGGACCTTCTGCCGCAGCGTGGTGGGCACCGCGGCCGCGACGCCGAGCATGATGGCCATGGACTGGATGCCGGTGCAGGCGAGGATGATCTCGATCTTGAAGAAGTCCTTCCCGATGAGGTTCCAGTCCAGGAGGGAGACCGGGTAGCCGAAGAGCCCGAGGAGCCAGATCACCTGGGAGGTGACCACCCCGATGAGCCAGTCCCCCAGGGGCTCGTAGTACCCGAAGGGGGCGTAGATGACGAAGGCCACGGCCGAGGCCCGGGAGAGGGCCATGACGGCCGGGTCCTCCCGGAGGAGCCGGCGGGCGGTGATGTACAGGAAGGGGATGGCCAGGATGGCGATGGTGGGGTAGAGGATGTTGTTCTGGGAGAGGTAGAAGGGGATCTCCGCGATGAGGAAGAGGACCATGGCTGCCCAGCCGAGGATGGCCGCGTACCTGCGCCCCCTCCAGGGGAGGAGAAAGGCGATGAAGAAGATGCAGGAGGCAAGGACGAGGTACTCGAGCATTCCCGAAATATTGGGTGTTCAGGGAAAAAAGGGTTCGCGTGGGATTCTTCCCGGGAGGGATCCTCTCAGGTTCCATGCCAAGGGTTAATCCCCCGGGAGACAGAGAGAATAGAGCATGTTCTGCCCCAAGTGCCGGAGCCTCATGATCTCCTCGGGCGGCCAGCTCAAGTGCCGGAAGTGCGGTTTTATCCGTGATTTCACGGAAGAGGACGCCCCGAAGCAGACGAAGGCAGGCGGCGGGAGGACCATCATCATCATCGAAGACGAGGAGAAGATCGCCACCCTCCCCACCATGAGGATCACCTGCCCGAAGTGCGGGCACAACACCGCCTTCTGGTGGCTCCGCCAGCTCCGCGCCGCAGACGAGTCCGAGGTCCGGTTCTTCCGGTGCTGCGAGTGCGGGAACGTCTGGCGGCAGTACGACTGAAGCAGATCTCCCGGCCGAGGATCCCTTTCTTACGCCCGGGGCGCCCCATCATCGGGGTGAAAGGCCGGAATCACCCGTTACCATCCGATCCTGGACCTGCAGGGTAACCGGTACTGCATCAGGGCGCGAGCATCCACCGGACGGTCTTCTTTTTGCAGTCCCAGTTGTCGGGGCTGCGGGGCTTCCCTCCCCCGCCGGCCCCGTTCTTCGGGCAGAACTCGATGTACGCGTCCTTCACGCAGAGATCCTCCGGCACCTCGAAGATGAGGATTCCGGAGCCGGGGTTATCCTTGTCAATGGCCTTGTCCACGGCGAGGGAGCCATGGTTCCGGATGTAGAGGTGCAGGGGGTTGTCGATGGAGTGCGGGTCCAGCGGCTTGAAGATCTGCCCCTCGTGGACGAGGGTATAGGACGCAACGGCCGGGGTGACGAAGGTGGTCCTCGAGCCCTCGCCCACGATCCCCACGAGGTCCCAGGTGACCCCGACGAGGATGAACTTGTACCCCTCCCGGGCCCGGACGGTGATGACATCCGGGGAATCCAGGTCCTCGTAGAAGTACGAGTACTCGGGCGAGACGGCGAAGTGCCGCACGCCCGTCGAGACGATCTGCTTCCGGTTGTTGTCCTTGTACTCGAACCGGAAACCGGGCGGGTTCAGATCCGGCGGAAGGGTGGCCCGGGCAGCAACGACCAGCGTGGGTTCCGGCGCCGGCTCGGCAGGCAGTGCCAGGGCGGCTGGTACGGGCGTCGGCTCCGGGGTGCCGGTAGTATTCACAGCTTCCGGAGCCTGCAGTTCAAGGGCGCCTGACTCCACCGGTTCGGCAGCGGGTTCGGCGATGGCCGGCACCAGGGCACCTGACGAGCCGGTAAGCTTCTGGGTGGGGGTGCTCACGGTGATCACGAGGATGACGAGGACGTAGAGCACGAAGATGAGCCGGTTGAGCTTCTGAGACTGCAGGAACTCCCATCCCATCGCAGATCGCTGGTTACAGCCCCTCCTGTGGAGATAAATCCTTGCCCGAGAGGCAAAAAATGAAAACCCGGGCAGTGGTGGCCGTCGGGAGTCCCTGCCGGAGGGACCGTGGCCCGTGATTTCAGAAGCTATATCTGGAGGGAATGAAAGATTCCGGGTAATCCGCTCCCATGACCGTCATGTCCTCCCTCGGAAAATACCGATCTGTCCTGGTTCCCGTCATCCTTCTCGCACTTTTCTTCTTCGCCCTCGCACTGAGGGCGATCCCGGCCCTCTACACGCCTCCCGGCGGTTTTCTTCCCACCTACGATTCCGATACCTGGTATACCCTTCGCCAGGTGGAGGTGATGGTCCACCACTTCCCGCAGTACGACTGGTTCGACCCGATGACCGCGTACCCCGCGGGGAAGTCCATCGACTGGGGCCCCCTGTTCCCCGCCCTCGCGGCCCTTCTCAGCCTGGCCGCCGGTGCGGCCACGCGGGCGGACATCATTGCCACCTCCATGTGGCTGGGACCTCTCCTGGGCGCCTGCATGGTCCCGGTGATGTACCTCCTGGGGAAGGTGGTATGGGACTGGCGGGCGGGACTTGTCGCGGCCGGGCTTGTGGCCTTTACCGCCTTCCGCCTGTTCTTCCTCTCCAGCTACGGCTACGTCGATCACCATATCGCCGAGGTTCTCGCCACGTCCCTCTTTTTCCTTGCCTACTGCGCCGCGCTCGCGTACGCACGGGATCATCCTCCCTCGCCATCCCGTGCCGCATCGTTCCTCCCGGTCGCGGGTCTCTCCCTGCTCGCCGGGGCCCTTTTCTCGGCAGGTTTCCTCGTGAGCACCACGGTGGTCCTCCTCGTCCCGGCCATCGTGGTCTACACGGTGATCCAGGTGACCATCGATACCTTCGAGGGCCGGCCGCCATGGTACCTTGCCGTCATGCACACCATCATCTTCACCATCGCCTCCCTCGCGCTCCTTGGCACAGGGATCCAGGCGGAGGGTCTTTCCCTCATCCAGTACTCCGCGGGTCACCTCATCGTCTTCGGAGCCGTCATCGCCATGACCTGGGTCCTCGCGGCAGCATCCTGGGCCTCGAAGGGCAGGAAGACCCTCTATCTTGCCCTCCTGGCCGCCCTGGGAGTCATGGGGGTCCTCCTTGTCCTCTTCGTCCCCTCCCTGGGAACGATGGCCTCCCAGGGAA
>JAJRCS010000106.1 GCA_028678815.1 Methanomicrobiales archaeon
AGCAACCTCACCAAGGGAAAGTTTCATCCGGGATATAAGATCTCCCCCATCTTCCGGACTCCGGAAGGTCAGGATTCGCCCGCCTTCCGGGGCCCCCCTCCGCCTATCTCCCCCGTTCCGGGTTCTCACCAACAACCTTCCTGAGCTCGCCGAGCTCCCTCTCCTGCTCCCCGACCCTTTCCTGCAGGGCTCCCACGAGCCGCTCGAGGTCGGCGATCTTCCGGCTCACCCGCTCTCCCCTGCGGCTCGTATGGAGGGTCACGGCCCGTTCTCCCTGGAGGTACGCCTGTTCCAGCTCCTCCCCGGTATACGGGTAACAGGGGGTCCTGCCCATCAGCGCCCTGACCACCGGTTCCGGGAGGACCATGCCCATCTGCGCCGCGAAGAACCGGCGTGAGGACCGGGGGGTGAGGCCGGATCTCCCCGTGGCCGCGCCGGGGCGATCCAGCCGGGCCTTTGCGAGGGCCCGGGCCCAGACCTCCCCGAAGGCCCGGGTCCCGAGGGGAAAGAGGCGCCCGGTATCCCCCGTCCCCCCCCGGGACAGGGCCGAGGCGAGGAACCGGTCCCGCACGATGAGGTAGACCCGGATCGCCCCGACGGCCTCCCGGGAGAGGAAGGCGATTCTCACTGCTCCCGTCCTCTCGTCCCGGACCCTGAACCGGGCCGGACGGGCATCGAGGTCCAGGTCCCCGAGCCGGAGGGAGAGGACCTCGCCCGGGCGGGCACCGCTGCTCACGAGGACAAAGAGGATCGCCCGGCCCCGGGTATCGAGGTGCTCCATGAGGCGGAGGATCCTGTCAGGGGTCAGGGCTTCTCCATCGACCGGGGGGGCAGGCTGCCGGGCGGACCGGGTGGCCCGCCGTGCCCCTTCCGGCGGGAGGGAGAGCCCCTCCCGGGCAAGGAGGCTCCGGATGGCGCTCTGATACCCGAGGCTGGTCTTCCGGCTCCTGCAGCTCCCGTCCAGGGCCTCCAGGTCGGCTGCCAGGTCCCGCCTCCCGTTCCTCAGGTCGTTCACGTACTTGGCGACCCAGGGATCGAGGGTTTCGGGGGAGGCCCCCTTCAGGCGGGCCCCGTAGAGAAGGGAAAGGAATTTTACCCATGCACTCATATACATCGAACGGGTAGATTTCGCCCGGTACTGGTCCAGGAAATTCCCAAGGATCGGCATCTTCCGGGTAAAAATAAGCCCTTATATCATTTAATGGTATTGAATTGAGAATGTTGGCAAGAACTTAAATTGTACCAAATGAACCGGGAGAGGAACCAGATGAAGTCAAGGAGAGAGCGGGAATCCTCAAGGAGCGAGAAGGGGCTCAGGGCCCAGGCCGCGCCCCCGGCCGAGATGCGGGACCCGAAGGCAGTTGACCACCTGATCAAGGCCCTCGGCGACAAGGACGAGATGGTCCGGTCCCAGGCCGCCCGGGCCCTCGGGGAGATGCGGGATCCGAAGGCCGTGGACCACCTCATCCGGGCCCTGAAGGACCGGCACAAGCTTGTCCGGGCGGAGGCCGCCGAGGCCCTCGGGAGGATCGGGGATCCCCTCGCCGTGGACCACCTGGTCCGGGCCCTGAAGGACGACAACGCCCGGGTCCGGGGTGCCTCGGCGAGGGCCCTCGGGGAGATCGGGGACCTCCAGGCCGTCCCGTCCATCATCGCCACCCTGAAGGACAAGGACGAGGACGTCCGGGGCGAGGCCGCCCGGGCCCTCGGGAAGATGGGGGACGAGCGGGCCCTCCAGCCCCTCATCGAGGCCCTCCGGGACATCGACACCTATGTCCGGTGCTATGCGACGATAGCCCTCGGGACCATCGGGACCCCGGCCCTCGACTCCCTCATCCAGGCCCTGAAGAGCGACTACGAGGACGTCCGGGAACGGGCGAGGAACACCCTCGCCGGGATGAAGGACCGGGCCGTGGACGCCCTCATCCGGGCGCTCTCCGACGAGGACTGGGCCATCCGGAAGGAGGCGCAGCGGATCCTCGTCACCATCAAGGGCCCCGCCGTGGAGCCCCTCATCGAGGCCCTCCGGGAGGAGACCTGGGAGGTCCAGCGGCAGGTGGCGAAGGTCCTCGAGGAGATCGGGGATGAGCGGGCCGTGGAGGCCCTGGTGGAGGTCCTCAAGAAGGCCCACTGGGCCGCCCAGAAGGAGATCATCCGGGTCCTCACGAGCTTCGGCTGGAGCCCCCTCTCCGACGAGGAACGGGCGTACTTCCTCATCTCCAAGGGCTCGTGGCGGGAGCTCGAGCAGCTCGGGGACGAGGCGGTGCCGGCCCTGGCAAACGCCCTCTCGGACGAGGACCGGTACATCCGCCGGCAGGCGGCCGCCGTCCTCGGCCGGCTCGGGGACCGGGAGGCCGTGGAGGCCCTCATCACGGCCCTCGGGAGCGAGGACAGCTACCTCAGGTGCATGGCCGCGGAGTCCCTGGGGAAGATCGGGGACAGGGCCGCGGTACCTTCCCTCCTCTCCGCCCTCTCTGCCGAGGACCCCTGGGTAAAGGGCTACGCGGCGGAGGCCCTGGGA
>JAJRCS010000084.1 GCA_028678815.1 Methanomicrobiales archaeon
TCATGAGCGAAGCCCACCGGACCCACCTGCAGATCTACCGGAAACTGCTGGCCCGGGCCTCGGAGAAGAACGGATGGATTGCATCCGCGGGTGAGATCGCCGCCTGGTGGAGGGAGAAGGGATACTAGCCGTCCCGCATATCCTGCGGGGCGGTGGTGGATGCAGGGGTATTCTCGAAAAAGAGAGAGTCCCCCCTTGCGGGGGTTTGCCGGCGGGAACCGGCCTGTCAGAGGCTATCGGGCGTGGCCCTCTTCTGGAGCCGGGGGGCGGCGGCCCTTGCCGCCTGCCGATCCCGGACCGAGTCAAAGAGGTCACCCATCAGGAATCCCCAGACAAGGACGGCCGACACGATGAATGCACACATCAGGGCGCCGGCAACCATACCGTGGGTAATCGTGGTATCGACTCCCCTGGCAAAGCCCAGGGCCGCCGCAGGCGGCGCCAGCAGCGCCACCTGCAGGATCCGGATGTGGGTTTCGGTCATGGTTGGGATAAAAACATATTTTCATTTATACTATATATACATTACTAATCTCTCCTCAAATTATCAAATAGATATATTCTCTTTTTTCAGAATATAGGACGAAAATATCAGAACAATGGAGATTCGGATCCGAAAAAAAATATGAAGATATTTTCCGAAAGCCGTCCCCGACAGGGGATCCCCCAATAGGCGGGAACTGGATAGATCCTCCGTTCCCTGCCCGGGTCACCCGTCCGGACCTCCCGTTCAGGGGAAACCTCCTGGACCGTGTCCCCTCACAGGAACCTTTCCACTTTGCTGTTCTCGATCCGGGCCCTGCAGCCGGCCCTGTCATACTGGTGGTCGAGAAGAAACTGGTGGACGGCCTGGATGGAGGTGAAGTCCTGCCCCATCTGATTGTAGCCGGCGATCAGACGGATATAACGGGTGTAATCGGCATCGTACTCATCCTGGGTATCATACCTCCCCTCCGACAGGCGGCTCTCCAGGCGGAGTATCTCCTGGAGATCCCGTTCGCGTGTCTCCAGGAGGAAGGTCATGCGCTCTTCCATCCGTTTCTGTACCCCGACCACGAACATCACGTCGTTGATGGCCCGGTACCCGGTGGTGCCGTTCCCTGCCGGGACCACGATGACCGGGGCCGACGCAAAGGCCTCGTCGTAGAGCCCGATGAGGGTGGGACGGGTTGGCTCCACGTAGACGTAGTACTTCCCGGGGGGGCCAAAGGTCCGGAAGGAGGGGGAGGTCATTGACGTGATCCTGACCCCGGCGGTGGCGTGATGCTGGTCCGGGAAGAGGAGGAGGGCCACATCGTACCCCCCGCGGGAGAGGAGACCCAGGAGGAGCCCGCTCTTCTCGTCGCAGTCGCCCCTGCCGTCCCGGATCACCTGTGAGGGGGTCCGGGGGCAGAGGGGCGCCGCCGGATCGTACGGGATCTGCTGGATGAAGTTCGCGACCAGCTCCAGGTACTCGTCGTCGTTGAGCCCCTCCATCCGCCGGATCCGGGAGAATTCCCCGAGGAGGGAGGTGTAGAGATCCTGTTCCGATGCGGCGGTGAACCTGCCCAGGTAGTAGGCAGAGACGACGCCCTCGTTTCCCGCTCTCCAGTGTTCCAGCGGGCAGTGGGCCCCGGTGCTGTTCGCGGTTCCGGCTTCAGGCAAGTCAAGCGGAACAGAAAGGGTGTAGGTTTTTTTCCCTGACTGGAAGGTGAAGTTCCGAAGGATTGGGGGTCCGGACACAGGCTCTGGCACGGTGGCAGTGGAGGTGGGGGTGACCTGGATGATCACTAGAGGGATCCCCGGGGTCTGCTCCGGCACCGTGGCGGAAGGTTCCGGCGCAGGCATCCGGAGGCCCTCCTCTCCCGGGAGCATGCACCCGCAGGTGAGGGTGAGGGCCAGCAGGAGCAGCAGGATCCCCGGAAGGAGAATACAGGGAGGCCGGGGGTCTGGTCCCATGGGTGTCCTGTACCGGGGTGGTCCGGGAGGACCGATAAAACCATGTCCCGGGAACCCGGGTCCACCCGGCAGCGGCATCGGCCGGAAAAGACGGGGCCCCGTGTCCACTTCCCCCCACCCGCGCGTCCGAATGCCTAAATATCAACAGACCGCATACCACTGTCCTGTGGTCTGGGCCCTCTTTGCGCTCGCGGGAGCCGTGGCGGATGCCGGTTACTATGCCCTGGTGAAGCATTTCCTGGGCAGGATTGACCCGTATGCACTTGCAGCCGGTACCTTCCTCTCCACGTCAGCCATTCTCCTTATTGTCTCGTTCTTCCACGGGATACCGGCCACCGGTCCCGGGCTCATCCCTGCCATTCTGGTCACCGGTACCCTGAATATCATCGCTGCCATCCTCACCTTCCGGGCCCTGCAGATCACCGACCTCTCCCTGGCCGTCCCCATGAAAGCCTTCACCCTGGTCTTCCTCATCGGCACCTCGTTCCTGCTCCTGGGTGAGCTCCCCACCCTCATCGGTGTCACCGGTATCCTGATGATCGTTGCCGGTTCCTACGTCATGCATGCCGGCGGGGCCCGGCGACTCCGGGACCCCCTCCTCCGGCTGGCGTCCGACCGGGGCATCCAGATGATGCTTGTCGTTGCCTTCG
>JAJRCS010000169.1 GCA_028678815.1 Methanomicrobiales archaeon
ACTCCGGACGACGGAGGTACCGACAGCCAGGAGCACGATGCCAAGGATGAGGGCTGAGGGGGACTGGTTCTTCGCATGGGTGAGATAGGAGAGGGCAGAGAGCAGGATCAGGGCGAACCCGAAGATCGCCATGGCATATCCGGCTGTTTTATTCTTCTTCACATGACTGAGTAACCCATGGGCTGATATGAATCCACTGATCCCGCCGCCGCTCACCCTGCAGAAGAACCTCCTCGTCACCGGCCCGCCCGGCTGCGGGAAGACCACCCTCGTCCGCCGTGTTGTCCAGGAACTCGGGGATTTCCCCGTGGCCGGTTTCTACACCGGGGAGATCCGGGAGGGGAGGGAGCGGGCCGGCTTCGCCCTCGTGAGCCTCGACGGGAAACGGGGGGTCCTCTCCCACGTCCGGTTCCCGGGGCCGCAGCGGGTCGGGAGGTACGGGGTGGACATCCCCGGGTTCGAGGCATTTCTCGACGGGCTCAGGGCCGGGGAACCGTCCCTCCGCCTCGTGGTCATCGACGAGATCGGGAAGATGGAGTGCCTCTCCGGGAGGTTCCGCTCCTTCATGAAGGAAAGGCTGGATTCCCCCGTGCCGCTCCTCGCCACCATCGCCCTCAGGGGGACGGCCCCCATCGAGCAGGTGAAGGCGAGGCCCGATGCCCGGATCATCGCGATGAGCATGGAGAACCGGGAGCAGAGGTTCCGGGAGGTACTCGGGGAAGTCCGGCGGCTGGTCGGGGAGAAGGGGGATTAATCCCCGAGGGCATCCCGCATCCCGGTGATGAATCCCCTTATCTCCCGGGCCATCCGGTCCGGGTCTCCCGCATGGGTCTCCACCAGGTCCACGATGGCAGACCCGACGATGATCCCGTCCGCCCCTGCCTCCTTCAGGGCCTGAGCATGCTCCGGGCGGGAGATCCCGAAGCCCACGGCGAGGGGGAGCCGGGTGCGGGGCCGGACCCGTCCGATGAGCCGGGAGGCCTCGCCGGAGAGCCGGTCCCGGGCACCGGTCACCCCGAGGAGGGAGGCGAGGTAGAGGAACCCGCTCCCTGACCCGGCGACGAGGCCGAGGCGTTCCTCCGATGTGGAGGGGGCGACGAGGAAGACCTGGTCGAGCTGGTTCTCCCGGGCCGCCGCCAGGGCCCGTTCCCCCTCCTCGGGGGGCATGTCCACGATGAGGACCGCATCGGCGCCGGCCTCCCGGGCTTCATGGTAGAACCGCTCCACCCCCCGCCGGTAGACCGTGTTGCAGTACACCATGAGGACGATGGGAATCTCGGAGACCTCCCGGATTCCCCGGACCGCGTCAAAGTACCTGTCCACGGTCATGCCGGCCCCGAGGGCACGGGTATGGGCGTGCTGGATGGTCGGGCCGTCGGCGACGGGATCCGAGAAGGGCATCCCAAGCTCCAGGATATCGGCCCCCCCCCCGATGGCCGCCCGTGCCGCCACGGTGAACCCGGCCGTATCCGGATGGCCCGCGACGAGGTAAGCGATGAAGGCGGGCCGGCCGAGCCTCCCGAAGAGATCCCCGATCCTGGTCATGCCAGTCCCCCCGTCAGCCGGGCCGCCTGTTCGAGATCCTTGTCCCCCCGGCCCGAGAGGTTCACGATGACGATATCGTCCCGGCCGAGCTCCCCCTTCATCTTCACGAGCTGCGCCACGGCGTGGGCCGACTCGAGGGCCGGGATGATCCCCTCCCTCCGGGAGAGGAGGGTGAAGGCGGCGAGGGCTTCCCGGTCGGTCACCGCGGTGTACTCGACCCTGCCCGAGTCCTTCAGCATCGCATGCTCCGGGCCGACCCCCGGGTAGTCCAGGCCGGCCGCGAGGCTGTGGGTCTCGAGGACCTGCCCGTCCCCGTCCTGGAGGAGGTAGGAGAGGGCCCCGTGGAGGACACCCGGCGAACCGCCGCAGAGGGAGGCCCCGTGCCTGCCGCTCCCGAGCCCCTCGCCACCGGCCTCCACCCCGATGAGCCGCACGTCGTCCCGCAGGAAGGGGTGGAAGATCCCGATGGCGTTCGAGCCGCCGCCCACACAGGCGATGACGGCGTCGGGGAGCCGGCCCTCCTTTCCGAGGACCTGGCCCCGGGCCTCCCGGCCGATGACCGACTGGAACTCCCGGACCATGAGGGGGAACGGGTGGGGCCCGACGACGGAGCCGAGGAGGTAGTGGGTGTCCCGGACCGAGGAGGCCCAGTCCCGGAGGGCCTCGTTCACCGCGTCCTTCAGGGTCCGCGTCCCCGACGTGACGGGGATCACCTTCGCCCCCATGAGCTCCATCCGGTAGACGTTCGGCTGCTGCCGTGCCATGTCCACCTCCCCCATGTAGACCTCCACGGGCAGCCCGAGGACCGCCCCGGCGATGGCCGTCGCGACGCCGTGCTGTCCGGCCCCGGTCTCGGCGATGAGCCGCTTCTTCCCCATGAACCTCGCAAGGAGGGCCTGGCCGAGGGTGTTGTTCAGCTTGTGGGCCCCGCCGTGGAGGAGATCCTCCCGCTTCAGGCAGACCCGGAAGCCCAGGTCGTCGGACAGGTTCCGGCAGAAGGTGAGGGGGGTGGGCCTCCCCGCGAACTCCGCGAGGTACGAGTCCAGGGTGGCGGTGAAGGCCGGGTCCTTCCCGAACCGGCTCAGGGCCTCGTCGAGCTCCCCGAGGGCGCCCATGAGGGCCTCGGAGACGAACTGTCCCCCGAAGGCCCCGAACCGTCCCTTCTTCACGGGAGAGCCCCCCTCGCAGCCCGGATGAAGGCCGTGACGAGCGAGGGATCCTTGACCCCCGGCCGCACCTCCACGCCGGACGCGACGTCCACCGCATAGGGCCTGACCGACCGGATGGCTTCGGCCACGTTCCCGGGGGTGAGCCCCCCGGCGAGGATGACGGGGACCCGCGCTTCCCACACCGCATCGCGGGCATACCCGGCATCATAGAGGCTTCCCGTACCCATAGACCCGTCCACCACGAGGGCATCGCAGTCATCCCTCAGGGGATCCCCGGGCTTCACCACGCGGATGACCTTCGCCGGAGGCTTCCCGGGGAACATGAAGGAATGGGAGATCTGGATGGCCCCCGGGTGGAGGGCGATGATGCCCTCAAGATCCTCCTGGGACCTCGTATGGGTCACCGCCACCGTGGTAGTGAAGGGCCCGACGGAGGCAAAGATCTCCCGCGCCCGCTCGGGAGTCACGCACCGGGGGGAGTCGGAGAAGAGGATCACCCCGATGGCAGATGCCCCCGCTCTCTCGGCGTGGCGGGCATCCACGGCCCGGGTGATACCGCAGATCTTCACGCGCATACGAACCCCTCCACGGCCTTCCCCGGGTCCGCGGATGCCATGAGGGAGGTCCCGATGAGGAAGGCATCGCAGGTGGGCCGGAGCATCCGGACATGGCCGGGGGTGAGGATACCGCTCGCTGAGATAACCGTCCTCCCTGCCTTCCGGAGCACCGGGCCGAGGGCGAGGGTAGTGGAGAGGTCCGTCTCCATGGTCCGGAGGTCCCGGTTGTTCACGCCGATGAGCCGCGCGCCGGTCCGGAGGGCGGCCTCAGCCTCCTCCCCGGTATGCACCTCGACGAGGGATTCGATCCCGAGGGCCTTCGCCCTCTCCACGAACCCGGGGAGCCGGTCCCCGAGGAGGGAGGCGATGAGGAGGACGGCGTCTGCCCCGAGGGAGGCCGTCTCGTCGAGCTGGACGGGGTCGATGATGAAGTCCTTCCGAAGGACCGGCACCGCAACAGCCTCCCGGACGAGGGCAAGGGACTCCGGGGATCCCCCGAAGAACCGGGGCTCGGTGAGGACCGAGAGGGCGCAGCAGCCACCGGAGACGAGTTCGCCCGCGATCTCTTCGGGGTGGGCAGGGGTGCGGATCTGCCCCCTCGTGGGCGATGCGAACTTCAGCTCGGCGATGATGGCGTTCCTGCCGGGTGGCCGGGAGACGGCATCCGAGAGGCTCCGGTGCTTACGGGAGGGGCGGGGAAAGCTCCTGCCTTCCATGGCCCGGACCCGTTCCCGGGTGGCCTCCAGGATATCATCCAGGATCATGGTGAGGCCCCCGCCGTTCTCCCGACGAAGGCCTCGAGCTTCCTGAGGGCCATCCCTGAATCGATGGATTCCTCGGCAAGGGAGATCCCCCCGCCCATGGACCTCGCGAGGCCCCCGAGGTATATCGCGGCCCCGGCATTCATGAGGACGGCGTCCCGTGCAGCTCCCCGCTCCCCCGAGAGCACCTCCCTGAGGATCCGGGCGTTCTCGGAGGCGTCCCCCCCCCGGAGATCGGCGAGGTCCGAGAGGGGGATCCCGAAGTCTCCGGGCTCGATGGTGTATTCCCTGATCCCGCTCTCCCCGATCTCGGCCACCCTGGTCGGGCCGGTGCTCGTGATCTCGTCCAGGCCCCCGCCATGGACGACCATGGCCCGCTCGGCCCCGAGGAGTTGGAGGACCCCGGCCATGGTGGCGATGGCATCCGGCCGGTAGACCCCCAGGAGCTGGATCCGGGCACCGGCAGGGTTCGTGAGGGGCCCGAGGAGGTTGAAGACCGTCCGGAGGCCGAGCTCCTGCCTGATCCCTGCCACCCTCTTCATGGCCGGGTGGTAGAGGGGGGCGTAGAGGAAGGCGATGCCGGTGGACCGGAGGACCCCGGCCATCCCCTCCGGGGGGATCTCCAGCCGTGCCCCGAGGGCGGTGAGGACGTCGGCAGACCCGCACCGGCTCGTCACCGAGCGGTTGCCGTGCTTCACGACGGGAAGGCCGGCCCCGGCGACCACGAAGGCCGCCGCCGTGCTCACGTTGAAGGTCCCGGATTCGTCCCCCCCGGTCCCGCAGGTGTCGATGCACGGCCCCGCGATCTTGTGGGGGAAGGGGACGGCGAACTCCCGCATCGCCCCCGCGAACCCGGCGAGCTCGTCGCTCTTCGCCCCCTTCATGGAGAGGGCGGTGAGGATGGCCCCGACCTGGGCGGGGGTCGCCTCCCCGGTCATGATGGCCCGCATCACCGATGCCGCCTCCTCCCGGGAGAGGTCCCGGGGAGAGGCGAGGGCGATGACCGCCTCCCGGGGGGTCATGCCCCCCTCGCCGACAGGAAGTTCGCGAGGATCTCCCGTCCTTCCCCGGTCAGGATGCTCTCCGGGTGGAACTGGACGCCCTCGATGGGGTATCTCCGGTGCCTGAGGCCCATGATGCAGCCGTCGTCGAGGCTCTCGGCCGTGACCTCGAGGTCGGGAGGGAGGGAATCCCGATCCGCGATGAGCGAATGGTACCGGGTCGCGGTGAAGGGATTCCTGATCTGATCGAAGATTCCCTTCCCGTCGTGGCTGATGGGGGAGGTCTTGCCATGGACGGGCTTCCCGCCCCGGACGACCTTTCCCCCGAAGGCGGTGCAGATGGCCTGGTGCCCCAGGCAGACCCCCAGGGTGGGGACCTCCCGGGAGAGGGTGGCGAGGGCCGTGAGGCAGAGGCCGGACTCCTCGGGGCGGCCGGGCCCCGGCGAGAGGATGATACGGTCGAAGGCATGCCGCTCCAGGGCCTCCGGCGGGGCGTCGTTCATGATGACCTCCGGGACCCCCCCGAGGGAGCCCACGAGCTGGGTGAGGTTGTACGTGAAGCTGTCATAGCAGTCGATGACGAGCACCCTCATCCCGATCCCTCCACGAGCTCGATGGCACGGATGAGGGCCATGCCCTTGTTCTCGGTCTCCTCCCACTCCTTCGCGGGGTCCGAGTCGGCCACGATCCCGGCCCCCACCTGGACCTCCGCCTTCCTCCCCCGGGCGACGATGGTCCGTATGGTGATGGCGAACTCCAGGGTCCGGTCGAACCCGGCATACCCGACGGCGCCCGCGTAGAGCCCCCGGTGCTCGGGCTCGAGCTCCTCGATGATCTCCATGGCACGGACCTTCGGTGCACCGGAGACCGTCCCGGCGGGGAAGCAGGACTTCAGGGCATCGAAGGGGGTGAGGTGGTCCGAGAGGGTTCCCTGTACCGTGGAGACCAGGTGCTGGACATGGGAGAACCGCTCCACCGACATGAACTCGTCCACCTTCACCGACCCGAACCGGGAGACCTTCCCGACGTCGTTTCTCGCGAGGTCCACGAGCATGAGGTGCTCGGCCCGCTCCTTCTCGTCGGCGCGCAGCTCCTCGGCGAGGCGCACGTCCTCCTCCGGGGTCTTCCCCCGGAGCCGGGTCCCTGCGATGGGGACGGTGGTCACCTTCCCCCGCTCGACCCGGACGAGCATCTCCGGGCTCGACCCGACGACCTTCAGGTCGCCGAAGTCCAGGTAGAACATGTAGGGGCTCGGGTTGATCATCCGGAGGGCCCGGTAGATCCGGAAGGGATCGCCCTGGAGGGGGCACTCGATCTTCCGG
>JAJRCS010000195.1 GCA_028678815.1 Methanomicrobiales archaeon
AGGAGGCCATCCGGCTCCACGCGGCCGATGCCCTCGGGAGGACGGGGAGCCTCCGGGCCATCGATGCCCTCGAGAAGGGGCTCTCAGACGGGAACTCCCGGGTGAAGGAGGAGTCGGGGAAGGCCCTCCAGCAGATCTTCGACTACGGGCCGGGGCAGTAGGCCGGAGGAACGGCCCGCCTTCACGGGTCTCCGGGGATCTTCGATCCCGAACCCAATCCCTGCCGGTGGGGGGCGGATCAGCCTCCTCCCTGTTTCCTTCATCCAGGCCCTTCTCTCTCTTTGAGCATCCCGAGAGCCTCCTCCTCCGAAAGGTCGTACCACTCCTCGTAGGCATCGGCGACCGCGAAGGACGAGCCGCTCCTCACGTTCAGGCAGATCAGCTCGTCAACGAGTCCGGCAACCCGTTCGACCGCTGCAAGGGAACCCGTGGGCACTGCAACGACGACCTTCCGGGGGTTGAGGGACCCCAGGGCCTCGGCAGCCGCGGTCATGGTGTACCCAGAGGCAAGACCATCGTCCACGATGATGCAGCTGCGGCCGGCGGGATCGGGGCAGGATGCCCCCGCGGTGAACCGGTTCACCCGTTCCCTGACGTTCGCCTGGGCCTTCCTGACCGCAGCCCCGACCTGGGCAGGGGTCATGCGGAGGTGCACCAGGAGGTCCTCGTTCAGGAAGACGCGCCCGTCCCAGGTGACGGCGCCGAAGCCCGCCTCGGGGTTCCAGGGAATCTGAACCTTGCGGACGATGAGGGGGCGCAGGGGGCAGCCGAGGGCCCGGGAGACGGCCACCCCCACGGGGACGCCGCCGGCAGGGATGGGACAGGCCAAGGGGTCGTCGAGGCCGGGGAACCCCCCGAGGAACCGGCCGAGGCGCTCCCCGGCGTCCCACCGGTCCCGGAACACGGGTGCCCGGTCCCGCAGGGCCGGGTCGTCGTGGACTCTCCCCATGGCAAATCCTCAGGGCGATCCCTATCGGGTGCCCCTGTCTTGAAGCTATGCCCCGGAGGAGGTGCGGCTGAGATCCTGGTCCGGTCACCCTCCGGGAGACCGGTTATCGGTGCTTTCATCACATCTCAGGTTCACCCTCCTCCCATGACAGGGATCCACCTCCAGCCCATCGGGGTGATAACCTCCCCGTTCCGGGAAAAGGGAGAGGCGCCCCGGCAGGGCCGGCTCGCACCGTCCGACAGCGAGATCCAGATCTACCCGGCCTATGCCGAGGGACTCCGGGACCTCGCCCTCCACCCCCGGCTCATCATCCTCTACTGGTGCGACCGTTCCCGGCGGGATGTGCTCTCCGCCACCCCGCCCCACGAGAATAAGGAGCACGGGGTCTTTGCCACCCGGTCCCCGGAGCGGCCGAACCCCATCGCCCTCTGCCTCGCCGACCTCGTCGCCCTGGAGGGGAACCGGCTCAGGGTGCGGGGCCTGGACGCCCTGGACGGGTCTCCCCTCATTGACATCAAGCCCTTCTACCGGGACCTTGACTGTCCCGAGGGGAGCAGCTGAGCGGCCCCGGGCAGGGACCCTCCTGCCCATAATCTCATACCTTTAAGCCCTGCAGGGATCAGACTTATCCCGCAGTTTGTCCCACGCGGAGGAGACATGCCGAAGACCACAGCAGAGAAAGAGGAGTGCGAGAAGAAGTGCGAGACCTGTGAACTCGAGTGCGCGGACCGGGCGAAGCCCGGTGCCATGCCCGAGAAGGCGAAGATCCAGGTGAAGCACGTGATCCTCGTCCTCTCGGGGAAGGGCGGGGTGGGCAAGAGCACCGTCGCCGTGAACCTCGCCTGGTCCCTCTCGGAACACGGGTTCCAGGTCGGGATCCTGGACCTCGATATCCACGGACCGAACATCCCCATCATGCTCGGGATCCAGAACGAGCGCCTCCAGGCCATGGGGAACCTCATCGAGCCGATCCGGATCACGGGGAACCTCTCGGCCATGTCCATGGCGTTCCTCCTCCCGGACGTGAGCACCCCGGTCATCTGGCGCGGCCCCATGAAGATGGCGGCCATCCGGCAGTTCCTCGAGGAGGTGAACTGGGGGGAGCTGGACTACCTCGTGGTGGATCTCCCGCCCGGCACCGGCGACGAGGCCCTCTCCATCGCCCAGCTCGCCCCGAACGTCTCGGGGGTGGTCATCGTCACCACGCCGCAGGACGTCGCGACGGTGGACTCCCGGAAGGCGGTGAAGTTCGTGGAGATGCTCGGGTTCCGGGTCCTCGGGATCATCGAGAACATGAGCGGCATGATCTGCCCCCACTGCAAGCAGGAGATCGACCTCTTCGGGAAGGGCGGCGGGGAGAAGGCCGCCGAGGAGATGGGGGTCCCCTTCCTCGGCTCCATCCCCATGGACCCGGAGATGAGGAAGGCCGGGGACGAGGGCCGGCCCTTCGTCATCCGGCGGGGCGAGACGAACCCCACCTGGGAGGCGGTGGACCGGGTCATGGAGGCCCTCGTGAGCGAGGTGGAGAAGTAGATGGACCTCGGGAAGATCCTCGCAGGGAAGGGGGAGCCCCTCCCGGTCTACCGGAACGTCCTCCTCTGCCTCGAGAACATCGAGCTCTTCCCGTACCTCGTCGAGCCTATCTACCGGGAGGCCCTGTCCTTCGACGAGGATACCCTGGACCGGTTCCGGTTCGCCCTCGTCCGGCTCCAGGTCTACACCGACATCCACCACTACGAGGACATGGAGAACACCCAGAAGGTCCGCTACGTCGCCCAGGTCCTCGAGAAGGTGATCTTCGGGGACCTCCTCCTCGAACGGGAACACCCGCCGGGCGACTGAGGGCAGAGGGGCCCCTCATCCGCAGGATGTGGGGATGGGGAAGCTCGGTTTCTCGCGACTTCGCCGCGACTTCGTCGCGGCACTCCCATTCCCTTCGGGAATGGTCGTCATCGCTCGAGGTCGGTTTCTCCGCGACTTCGTCGCTCGAGGTCGGTTTCTCCGCGACTTCGTCGCTCGAGGTCGGTTTCTCATGAAACCTCCCTCTCATGAAACCTCCCTCTCATGAAACCTCCCAGGTCGCACCCCGCCTGATGGCGGGTTGCTCCTGGTCGGGTTTTGATAAACCCTCCCACTGATGAAACCTCTCAAGTCGCACCCCGCCTGATGGCGGGTTGCTCCAGCTCGGTTTCTGATGAAACCTCGCTCCTCCCACTTTCACCCTGCCCCTGATTCTTTTTTAAGCCCGGGGCACCGATAGGAAGATGATGATGGGCAAGGGGGCCTACCTGAAGAGGATCTCCTCCTCTTCCCGGATTCCCTCCGTGAACGTGGGCCGGGACCTCGACGGGTCCAGCCCTCCTTCGGTCTTCATCGGGTCATGGAACTACCCGAAGGTCCTTGCAGGCCCCATGATTGCCCCCGTCCACGGCGACACCCGGGTCATGGACACGCCCGAGGCCTGGATCCCCGGGGAGAAGACCCAGGAGGAGATCCTCGGCTTCCGGATGAGCCTCGTCCGGGGCAAGCGCCCCGTCCACGTCGACGATCTCGGGTCGGGGTACATCGGCAAGCTCCAGGAGATCGCCCTCTCCGCCGGCTCGGTGGAAAGCGAGGCGAGCTTCGCGGAGTCCCCCCGGGGGTTCTCCCTCTCGGACGAGCACACCCCCTACGGCCCGAGCGGAGCCCTCGAGAAGCTCGACCTCGGGACCATGAAGCCGGACCGGGCCCTGGAGCGGGTCTTCTACGACGGCGATCTCAGGGCAGCGGAGGCGGTGGTCTCCCTCCATGCGGGAGACGTCCCCTTCTCGGCCATCCAGAAGGCCTTCTCCTGCGGGACCATGGGCACGGGGAGACGGCGGAGCCTCGTCCCCACCCGGTGGTCCATCACCGCCTGCGACAGCACCATCGCGGATCACCTCCTCAGGGGGGTGAAGAGGAACCCGGTCATCGAGACCTGCCGGGTCTATGAATCAACCGCCCTCTCTAACCGGTACGCCGTCCTCCTCCTCCCTACGGGCTGGCAGTACGAGTGGATGGAGGCCTTCCTCCATGTCATGGGAAACGAGGAGGTTATCTTCGCCGACCATGAAA
>JAJRCS010000097.1 GCA_028678815.1 Methanomicrobiales archaeon
CCGGGATATTTTCTTTACATCGCCCGGCGAATCTGTACAGAATGACGGACCTTGAGGACGAGATCCGGGCGATAGAGGAGGAGATCAGCTCCACCCCGTACAACAAGGCCACGTCGAAGCATATCGGCCGGCTCAAGGCCAAGCTCGCGAAGCTGAAGGACGACGCGGTCCAGCGGGCACTCAGGGCCGGGGGCGGGGGAGAGGGCTTCTCGGTGAAGAAGAGCGGGGACGCCACCGCTGTCCTCGTCGGGTTCCCCTCCACCGGGAAGTCCACCCTGTTAAACGCCCTCACCGGCACCGAGTCCGAGGTTGCCTCCTATGCCTTCACCACGGTGACCGTGATCCCGGGCGCGCTCGAGCACCATGGTGCAAAGATCCAGGTCCTCGATATCCCGGGGCTCATCGCCGGCGCCGCCATGGGCAAGGGCCGGGGAAAGGAGGTGATCTCCGTGGTCCGGTCGGCGGACATGATCATCCTCCTCGTGGATGTCTGGAACGAGAAACACTTCGACATCCTCGTCCGGGAGCTCGCCGATGCAGGCATCCGGATCAACCGGGAGAGGCCGGACATCACCATCCGGAAGACCTCCATCGGGGGCGTCCACATCGGCGCCGTGGGGGAGATCGGCATGGACGACGACGAGATCAAGGCCATCATGGCCGAGTACCGTCTCGTGAACGCCCATGTCCTCATCCGGGGCGGGGCCTCTCAGGATGACCTCATCGACACCATGCTTGGCAACCGGGTCTACGTGCCCGCCCTCCTCGCCGTGAACAAGGTGGACCTCGTGGACGGGGAGACCATGCGGGCCATGGGCGAGGACCTCACCGGGCGGTTCGGCGAGGCCCCCCTCATGATCTCTGCGGCCACGGGGTACCACATGGAGGAGATGAAGGATGCCATCTTCGATCACCTGGGCTTCATGCGGGTGTACATGAAGCCCCAGGGGGAGGCGGCCGACCTGGAGGAGCCCATGATCCTCCGGAAGAACGCCTCCATCGAGGACGTCTGCCGGAAGCTCCACCGGGAGTTCGTGGAGAAGTTCCGGTACGCGAGGATCTGGGGCGAGGCGGTGAAGCACCCGGGGCAGCGGGTCGGGCTCCACTACAGGTTACATGACGGGGACCTGGTGACGATCATAACGAGAAGATAATAATTCCGGGTATCTCTTCTCTCCTCGTAATCGGTGATGTTGCTTTTCAGGGAAGCTCCTCACGCCCTGTGAAAAGGTCCTATCGCAGCCGGGGGACGCCGCAGCGGCGGGGGCGTCCGAGGGGATGGCTGTCCCCGGGGATGGAGCACCCATCAGGGTGCGACGAGCCATAGGCGAACCCGCGACTTCGTCGAGGTCGGGTTCTCCGCGACTTCGTCGCTCGAGGTCGGGTCCTACAGACCCTCCCTCTGATGAACCCTCCCTCCCCCAGGAGCGTCGGCAGAAAAAGGTCTCCAGGATAGGCGGTACGACCGGGTCTTATTCTTCGCCCGTGATAGCCTTCTCGATTACCTCCACCGGCGCCTCCGTCTTGATCGCCGTCCCGGAGTAGTGGGCCCGGCTCACGAGGTACCCGGCATCCCGTATCCTGCTCAGAACAATCTCCATCGGCGGAGGGGAGCAGCGGAGTGCCTTCGCCATCCGGTGGTAGTCGTAGTGGCTCGACGTGGGGAGCTCCTCCTGGAGGAGGGAGAGGAGCCGGAAGAGCTGCTCTCCCCCCGCGAGGGGCACCGAGGGGAGCCGGTCGAGCATCGCCGCAAGGGTGTGGGGATCGGTGACCGCCCCGAGCCAGAGGGGTCCGACGGGGATGAATTTCCCGCCGCACGAGCACTCCCCGCAGGGCGGGACGAGGCCGGCCCGCTCCTCCCGGTTGAAGCACCGTTCGCACTGGAGGATGTACCCCACCCGGCCCAGGGTCTCGTCGGCCGCCTTTGCCCCCGGGCGGACCCTCAGGTGGAGCCGGACGGCATGCTCCCGGGTGAAGCAGAGGAGCGGCTCCACCCCCCGGTCGTACTTCACCACCTCTCTCACGACGAAGCCGATGAGGGTCCGCAGGCCGGTCTCGCCGTGGTACTCGTTGTTCACCGGGTGCGCGAAGTACCGGCGTGCCCCCGCCGGCCCGTGGGCACCGCAGAGGGGGGCGGTGTCCGTGGCCGTGACGAAGAGGTACTTCTTCGCGGAACGGGCAGCCGCGTCGACGAAGGGGGCGGGGGTGCCGAAGGGATCCAGGTCCACGCAGTCAAACCGGCGGGAGGAGAGGAGAACGTTCACGTCGGACCGTGTCACCTCGGCGGTGATCCCGGCATGATCCGCGTTCCTCCGGATCAGCTCCACGGCGAGGGGATCCCGGTCGTTGATGGTCACCGGTATTCCGCACTCCCGGGCGACCCGGATCCCCCGGGCACCGGTCGCCCCCATGGCGTCCAGGTAGCTCCCGAGAGGGATCCCCCGGAGGAGGAGGCTCGTCGCGTCCCTCGAGAGGGCCATCCGGGGGTTGAAGAAGACCGGGGAGGATCCGGGGGGAAAGGCGCGGGAGGTGTCCTGGACGGGAACGAGGAGCTCAGTCCCTCCCTCGGTGATGGGTATGAGATCCATGAGAACACCCCGGAGATGACACTGCTATTATAGATATACCTGAAGAGACGTAATAAAAAGGGGGCTTGTGGCCTAGCCAGGATAGGGCGTCACTCTCCTAAGGTGAATGTCGGGGGTTCGAATCCCCCCAAGCCCGTGGGATCCGGCTGTTTCTCGGGCAGAGAAACTGAAAGGATATTATGGTGGGATATCCACCTTGATCCCATGGACGGCCGCGTGCAGGGTCCTTTGCCCTGCCCTCACCCGCCATGGCTCCCGCCAGTGGTCAGCCCTTGACACAAGAGAACGGCAAGCAGGAACGGGAGAGCATCCCCTCCAGGGTCCGCCATGCCCTCATCGGAGCCAAGCGGAACATCGCCGACCCGTCCCTCTTCCACAAGATCGCCCTCATCCCGGTCCTCGCCTGGATCGGCCTCGGGGCGGACGGGCTCTCCTCGTCATCATATGGTCCTCCCGAGGCCTATACAGCCCTCACGACCCATACCTACCTTGCTATCTTCCTCGCCCTTGCCACAGCGGTCACCGTCTTTGTCATCTCCTATGCCTACACCCGGATCATCGAGCACTTCCCCAGTGGGGGCGGCGGCTACATCGTCGCCACCCATACCATCGGCGAGAAGGCCGGCGTGGTATCCGGGTCCGCCCTTCTCGTGGACTACGTGCTCACCATCACGGTCTCCATCGCGGCCTGCGCCGCGGCCATCTTCAGCTTCGTGCCCCCGGAGTTCCAGCGGTTCCGGCTCGTCTTTGCCGTCTTCCTCGTCCTCCTCCTCATTATCCTCAACCTCCGGGGGGTGAAGGAGTCGGTGCTCATCCTCGCCCCCATCTTCCTCCTCTTCATCGTGACCCATGCCCTCCTCCTCGGGTACGGCATTTTTGCCCACGGATCCGGCCTCGGAACGGTATCCCAGGAGATCTCTTCCAGCCTCGCCTTCGATCTCTCGACCATCGGCCTCATCGGGATCCTCGCCATCTTCTTCCGGGCGTACTCCCTCGGGGCGGGGACGTACACGGGCATCGAGGCGGTGGCAAACGGCCTCCAGATCATGCGCGAACCGAAGGTCCAGACGGGGAAGCGGACCATGGGCTACATGGCCTTCTCCCTCGCGATTGTGGCCGGGGGGCTCTTCCTCTGCTACCTCCTCTGGAACGTCGCCCCCGTGCCGGGGAAGACCCTGAACGCGGTCCTCGCCGACCTCGTCTTCTCTGGGTGGGCCTTCGGGGGGCTCCTCGCCTTTGTCACCATCCTCGCCGAGGGGGCGCTCCTCATGGTCGCGGCCCAGACGGGTTTCATCGACGGGCCCCGGGTGATGGCGAACATGGCCATCGACTCCTGGTTCCCGAGGAGGTTCGCCTCCCTCTCCGAGCGGCTCACCATGCAGGACGGGATCCTCCTCATGGGGACCGCTGCCCTCGTACTCCTCGTCTTCACCCGGGGCTCGGTCGCGGTCCTCGTGGTCATGTACGCCATCAACGTCTTTGTAACCTTCTCCCTCTCCGAGTTCGGGATGTCCCGGTTCTTCTTCACCCGGAGGCGCGAGGATCCCCTCTGGGGGAGGCACATCGCCATCCACCTCACCGGCCTCGTCCTCTGTCTCACCATCCTCTCCATCACGGTCTTCGAGAAGACCACCGAGGGGGCGTGGCTCACCATCCTCATCACCTCCTCGGTCATCGCCATCTGCTTCCTGATCAAGCGCCACTACCTGACGGTGAGGGAGGGGATTCACCGGCTCGATTACCACTTAAACAACGTTCCCGCGGCGACCATGGTGAACACCGACCCCGTGGACCCGAAAAAGATGACCGCCGTCCAGCTCGTCACCGGGTTCAACGGCTTCGGGCTCCACACCTTCTACTCCATCATCCGGAACTTCCCGAACCTGTACGAGAACTTCATCTTTGTGTCGGTGGCCGTCGTGGATTCCGGCTCCTTCAAGGGTGCGGGGGAGGTGCAGGCCCTCGAGGACTCGGTGAAGGCAGGCCTCCAGAAGTACGTGGACCTGGCCCGGACCCTCGGGTTTGCCGCCGACCTCCGCACGGCGACCGGCACCGACGTGGTGGAGACGGCGGTCACCCTCTGCCGGACCATCAAGGAGGAGTTCACGGACTCCACCTTCTACACGGGGCAGATCGTCTTCCGGCAGGAGAGCCCCTTCCACAAGCTCCTCCACAACGAGACCGCCTTCGCCATCCAGCGGAACCTCCAGTTCAGCGGGATCACGACGGTGATCCTCCCCGTCCAGGCCGAGGAGTAATCCTCCTCCCCGGCACGGAACCCATGCCTTTATCCTCCGCCCCTCCAACCGTTTCCTCATCCATGACCCTCGCGGGCCTCCTTGCCATCACCCGGCCGCTGAACTCCGCCGTGGCCGGGATCGCGGCCCTCCTCGGGTACATCGTCGCCACCGGGGCCTTTGCCCCGGTCTCCCTCATCCTCTTCCCCATCGTCTTCGCCATCACGGCGGCGGGGAACGTGTACAACGATCTCTGCGACCTGGAGATCGACCGGATCAACCGGCCCGGGCGCCCCCTCCCGTCCGGGCAGGTGACCCCCCGGGCGGCCGGTACCCTCGCCATGGTCCTCTTTGCCGCGGGGCTCCTCCTCTCCCTCCCCGCTGGGCTCCCCTGCGTCATCATCGCGGTGGCGAACTCCCTCCTTCTCCTCCTCTATGCCCGGTCCCTGAAGCGTACCCCCCTCTGGGGGAACGTCGCGGTCTCCTACCTCTCGGCGAGCATCTACCCCTTCGGGGGTGCCCTCGCGGGCGTCCCCGCCATGGTGCAGACCCTCCCCCTCGCGGGGATCACCTTCCTCGCCATGCTCTCCCGGGAGCTCCTGAAGGATGCCGAGGATGTCCCCGGCGACCAGGCCGCGGGGGCGAGGACGGTCCCCATCGTCCACGGGGTGAAGAGGACCGTGGTGGCCGCCTACGGCTGTGC
>JAJRCS010000134.1 GCA_028678815.1 Methanomicrobiales archaeon
GGTCGGGTCCTGATGAACCCTCCCAAGTCGCACCCCGCCTGATGGCGGGTTGCTCCAGGTCGGGTTCTGATGAACCCTCCCAAGTCGCACCCCGCCTGATGGCGGGTTGCTCCAGGTCGGGTTCTGATGAACCCTCCCTCCTCACATCTCGGGCAGCTGCCGGGCGAGGATCCAGGCATGGATGGAGAGGATGGCATAGACGGGGAGAAGGAGCCCGTAGGTGAACTCGTCCCCGAGGGAGGCAAAGAGCCAGAGGGTGAGGGTGATGTCGATCTGGAAGACGACGACCCCCCACCACCTCCCCAGGTAGAGGTATCCCTGGCCGGGGAGGACGAAGTTCAGGAAGGCCGCGACCGCGGGGTTCTTCCTTACCCGGGGGCGCTGCGAGAGGCCCCTTGGGAGGTACATGGGGGCGATGCCGCACTTCGGGCCGGCGAGGACGGCACGCCACCGCACATCGTCGTCGCCGTCCCGGAGGGCCCGCATGATGGCCGGGATGGCGTCCGGGTCCCCGATCTCCCCGAGAACCTCCACTGCCCGGGCCCGCACCGACTTCTCCCGGTCATCGAGGGCGGCGCCGAGGGCGGGGATGGCCGCGGGCCCGAGGGCGGAGAGCCCCTCCCAGTCTTGGAGGCCGAGGAGCTCGTGGGCCCACTCGCCCTCGTCCCCCGGCTTCCATCCGATCTTCTGGAGGGCGAGGGCGGTGCCGTACCGGACATAGCGGTCGGGGTCCCGGAGGCCGGCGAGGAGGGGCTCCGTGGCCCGGGTGTCCCCGATCTCCCCGAGGGCGAGGGCGGTCTCCCACCGGACCTCCACGCTCGGGTCCCGGAGCTCGCGGACCAGGGGTTCCACGGCCCGGGGGTCCCCGATCTCCCCGAGGGCCTCGATGATCCCGAGCTTCACCGCCCGGTTCCGGGTCGGGAGCTGCCTGAGGAGCTCGTCGATGGCCACGGTTCCCAGGGAGCCGAGGGCCGCCGTGGCCTCCCACTGCACCCCGAGGTCCGGGTGCCGGAGGCCCCGGATGAGGCCCCGGATGTCCCCTCCCGCCGTGAGGGCCGGGATGTCAGGCTTCCCCGGCGCGGGGAGCTTCGGGAGACGGAGGGGGATGGCCATGCTCACCCCATCCTCTCTTCGGCGAGGCGCCGGGCAAGGAACCAGGTCTGGACGGCGAAGAAGGCCGAGATGATGTACGAGACGAGGTACGGGTAGAAGGGTCCCACCACGAGGGACAGGAGGACGACCGTGGTCATGTTCACCTGGAAGATGATGAGGCCGTACCACCGCTCCAGGTAGCTGTAGCCGAGGCCGAGGAAGAAGAGGTTGAGGAGCGAGGCGACCACCGGGTTCTTCCACTTCCGGGGGCGCCGCACGAGGCCGAGGGGGAGGTGCATGAGGGGGATGCCGCACCTCGGGAAGGCGAGGACAGCCCTCCACCTCACCTCGCTGTCCGGGTCCCGGAGGACGAGGTCGCAGGCGTCTGCTCCCCGGGCATCCCCGAGGGCTCCCAGGAGATCCACGGCCTTTGCCCGGATGGAGGGGTCCGGGTCCCGGGTGGCCCAGAGGAGGGGGTGGGCGGCATCGGCCCCGATAGCCGGCAGGGAGTCCCACTCCTGCCTCGCGATGAGGAGGTACGCCCGGTCCTCGCCGGCAGGCTCCCAGCCGAGCTTCCCGAGGGCCATGGCGGTCCCGAACCGCACGTACTTGTCCGGGTCCCGGAGGGCCTGGACGAGGGGGGGGATGGCGGCAGGATCGCCCGCGTTCCCCAGGGCGAGGGTGATGGCCCAGCGGACCTCGCTGCTCTTTTCGCCGCGGAGGGCCCGGATCAGGGCGGGGACGGCAGCGGGATCTCCGGTATCCCCCAGGGCCTCGACTATCCCCAGCCGGGCCCCCGGGTCAACGTGGTCGAGCTCCAGGGTGAGGTACCGGGTGGCCTGCTCCCCGACGGTGGCGAGGGCGCGGGCCGCCTGCTCCTGGACCTCCTGGTCCGGGTGGGAGAGAAGTTCGATGAGCCCGTCTATGTCTCCTGCATCCCTCAGGGCGGGGATATCGGGATGAGCGGGCCGGAGCAGGGTGAGAGGAGGGAAGGCCACGGTTTCCTCACCGGACGGTTGCCATGCGGGTATGCTTTAAGGTTGTGATGCAGGCGTCCCGTGAAGAAGGGGTCACTTCTTCCGCCGGATGGTCGTGATCCGGGACCTGCGCCTCCCCCCGATGAAGGCCACGGAGAGGAGGACCGCGATAACGAGGAGGGCGGCGCCGTACAGGGGGTTTTCCAGGGCGGTGGCATAGGCCCAGGCAACGATCCCGGTGAAGGTGCCCATGGGGGTCCGGGGCAGGGGTATCGCCGTGGGTACCGGCTGGGGAACGGTCAGCTCCGGGGCGGGAGCGGCAGGCATGGCAGCGGCCGGCAGGGGTGCCTCGAAGACCCCGAAGAGGCAGAGGTGGCTCACCTGCCCGGTGAGGGTGCGGGCCGACGGGTCGGCCGTCGTGGGGATCTCCGTCCAGGTACCGGTGCCCGGGTCATAGGACCGGAGGGTGTAGAGGGTGTCCTCCTTCCACGATGCCCCGGGAAGGGTGAAGGTGAGGGTGGCCGGGGGGCTGAAGGTCGCCCCGTCGGGGCCCACGTCGTAGGTGATCCCGGCGAATCCCGGGGTACCGGCGCCGGCTCCAGACGGGACACCGGCGGGTGCCACCGGGCTCATGCTCACCTGGGTGAGGGGCGCCCCGGCTGCATCAAGGGCCTCGATCCCTGCAGGGACGAGGATCTCCGCCCCGCGGTCTTCCGAGGCGATGATGACGGACTCCCGGGTGATACCCGCGACCGTGGTATCGATCCGGGCCTCACCGTAGAAGGTGGGGACCGCCGGTTCGGCAGGCGGCTGCGCCGGGGCCGAGGTGGGCTGCACCCACGGGGTCCGGTCCCTCACGGCGGGCTGGTAATCGCTGCTCCCGGATCCCCTGCCGCCGGAGCCCTGGATGATCTGGGTGGCCACCCGGGCCCCCATCTGGATCAGGTTGGAGGATCCCGTGGCCGAGACGAGGACGAACCTCGATGCGCCGTTGGGGGAGGGAACCGTGAAGTAGTCGAGGCCCGTGGCAGCGTCGCTGAAGACCGAGGCGGGGACCAGGATCTCGTTCGGGCCGCTGTCCCTCAGGCGTGCGGCCGCGATGTTGTTCTGGTTCCCGTTCGCCGTGACCCACGCCGAGCTCACCGAGAGGTTCAGGCCGGCGCCCGTGACCGGGGCGGTCCCCGTGGTGACGAGGCTCACGGTGTACGCACCCTGGATGAGGCTCGTGAAGTTCCTGCTCCCGGCGAGGGCCAGCCGGGCCGCCGCCTCGTCATCGGGGAGCATCCCCTCCCAGACGGTGGCATTCACCTCCCCGTGGACGGGGTAGCCGGAGAAGGAGACCTGGCAGGAGACCGGGAGGTTGTTCCCGAGGCCTGACCCGAAGGCAGCGGCAATGAGCTCCTCGCTCTCCAGGGTGGAGGACCCGAGGCTCCCCGTGATGGTGCCGTTGGGGAAGAGGGTGAAGCCTGCCGGGTCTGCCGAGGTGAAGGTCATGCGCTGCCATCTGGCCGGGGGTGGCGGGGCGAAGCTGAGGACAGTCGCATCTCCCGCGGGATCGAAGGTGAGCCGGTCCACGCGGGTGGTATCCAGGGCGATGTACTGGGACGGCCCCCCTGTATCGACCACGAGCCAGTCAAAGTCGGTGGCCGCCCGGGATTCCAGCCCGTTCAGGACGGTGAGGGAGCGCGGGCTGCCCGTCCCGGTCCCGTTGGTATTGGTGGCGCTGAGGGAGACGGGATAGGTTCCCGGCGAGGAGTAGGTATGGATGACCTGGCTCTGGTTCACGGACGGGCTCCCGTCCCCGAAATCCCAGGCCCAGCTGTGGGGGTCGCCGGAGGAGGTATCGGTGAACCGGACCGTGAGCGGTGCGACACCATAGCTCTGGTTCGCGGAGAAGGAGACGATGGGGATCGGCCCCACCCGGACAGCGTTGGTTACCGAGGTGTAGTTCCGCCCTACCGCGCTTCCCACGGTGAGGGTGACGGTGTAGGAACCATCCGTGGTATAGGTGTGCGACGGGTACTGCCCGGAGGAGATTGTCCCGTCCCCGAAGTCCCACGCCCAGTGGGCGGGAGACCCGGTCGAGGTGTCGGTGAAGCTGACGGTCAGGGGAGCAGCGCCGGAGGGGGGATCGGCGGTGAAGCCGGCTGCCGGGCAGGCCTGGATGGAGCCGATGGTGTGGAGGTAGACGTTATTGAAACCGCTGTCACTCTTGTACCACACGACCCGATCGCCGGAGATCCTGGGGGAGTTCCCCTGGGGTGAGGTGGAGATCGGTTCTGCGGGACCGGATCCCGCGAGATCGAGGAGGTAGATATGGGGATTCTTCATCCAGACGATCCGCATGCCATCGATGTCGGGGTTTATATTGCTCACGCCACCAATTGCGACCCCATCAGGGGTCCTTGATCCGGTGAGATTGGTTAGATTGATATCATAGCTGCCCGGGGGAGAGACCCGCTGGT
>JAJRCS010000190.1 GCA_028678815.1 Methanomicrobiales archaeon
GGGGGGGACCTCGTCCTTTACCCCCAGGAGGTGCTCGCCCGGGAGGTGGAGTCCCACCTGAAGCAGCTCTACTCATCCCGGCTCGCCCGGCGGCTCTTCGACCTCCTGGCCGGCTGGAAGGGGACCCTCGGGATCGTCACCCACACGAACCCGGACCCCGACTCCATCTCCAGCGCCATGGCCCTCGTGGCCATCGCCGCCGAGGCGAACCCGAAGAACCTGTCCTGCCGGATCCTCTACGGCGGGAACATCGGCCACCAGGAGAACCGGGCCTTCGTGAACCTCCTCGACATCAACATGGAGCGGATCACCCCCCAGGTCCTCAAGGAGTGCGACTACCTCGCGCTCGTGGACTCCCTCGGCCCCGGGATGAACAACGACCTCCCGAAGAAGGCCCAGGTGAACATCGTCATCGATCATCACACCAACGGGGATATCCCCGAGGTGAAGGGGGACCACGTGGACATCCGGTCCGGGATCGGGGCGACGGCCTCCATGATGGCCCAGTACCTGAAGGAGCTCGGGATCGGGGTGAACAAGAAGGTGGCAACGGCCCTCCTCTACGGCATCCAGGCAGATACCCGGTACTTCCGCCGGAACGTCACCCCGGCCGACTTCGTCCATGCCGGCTTCCTTCTCCCCTTCACCGACCTCGAGCTCCTGGAGAAGATCACCTCCCCGGCCATCTCCCAGGAGACCCTGGACGTCCTGGGGGCCGCCATCCGGAACCGGAAGGTCCGGAGCGGGTACCTCTTCTCCAACGTCGGGTACGTCAGGAACCGGGACGCCCTCCCCCAGGCCGCCGACCTCCTCATCAACCTGGAGGGGGTGAAC
This sequence comes from Methanomicrobiales archaeon, assembly GCA_028678815.1. GTDB lineage: Archaea > Halobacteriota > Methanomicrobia > Methanomicrobiales > JACTUA01 > JACTUA01. Next base: position 835 of record JAJRCS010000190.1, read on the forward strand.
ACGGCCATGGTCTTTGGCATCGGGGACACCTCCATCTACATCTCGGCCCGGAACAAGGACATCCGGCTCCACATCGGGAACGTCCTCTCCGAGGCCTTCGGGGACATCGGGGAGGCGGGGGGGCACCCGAACATGGCGGCGGCGAATATCCCCCTCAACTACTTCTCCCTCGTGAAGACCAAGGACGACCTCCTCACCCTCGTTCTCGAACCCATCATGCGCAGGTTCCTGCGGGTCGTGGGCCTCGAGAAAGAGACCGGCACGAATGAGATCTTCGAGATTTAGGGGCGAACACGCCCTAAATCTCGATATTTCAGGGAGTTCACGACATGAAATTTTCGAGATTTGATGGTATACATCCATGAAATCCCGGAAAAACGAGCTCGTTTTTTCTCGGTTTGAGGACTGGGAGCCGTACTACCTCCGGATCCTCGAGGATCTCTCCTTCGACCGGGCAGGGGACGAGGAGGCGGCCCGGCTCCTCTCGACCCTCCTCCCCCGGGACTCCCTCGGGACCCTGAAGAGGAGGATCCGGGGGAAGGCGGTCACGGTCTGCGGGAACGGCCCGAACCTCGCCGCCGAGCTGGACCGGATAGGGGGCCATGTCGTGGTCGCCGCGGACGGGGCGGCCAACAGGCTCCATGCGGAGGGGATCCGCCCGGCTGCCGTCGTCACCGACCTGGACGGGGCGACGGAGGCCTTCCCCGGGATGAACCGGGCCGGGACCGTCATGGTGGTCCATGCCCACGGGGACAACCGGGATCTCCTCCGGTTCTGGGTTCCTCTCTTCCCCGGCCCTGTCGTCGGGACCACCCAGGCGAGGCCCTTCGGCCGGATCCACAACTTCGGGGGGTTCACCGACGGGGACCGGGCGGTCTTCCTGGCCCTCGCCCTGGACGCGGCGGAGGTGGCCCTCGCCGGCTTCTGCCTGGATGACCCCTCGGTGAATCCCGTGAAGCGGAAGAAGCTCCTCTGGGCACGGACCCTCCTCGGGCTCGCAGGGTATGACCTCTGAGGCCGTCGTCCTGGACGGGTACGTCGACGAACCCGCCTGCCTCGGGGTCCCGCCGTACATCGCCCCCCAGGTCAGGTCCGTGGCGGGTGTCCTCCTCGGGCATGGGTACCGGGTCACCTACCGGACCATCGACCAGGTGAGGCAGGACCCTGCCCTCCTCCTCTCCCTCGACCGGGCAGACCTGGTGGTCATGGTGGCCGGGACCACCGTGCCGGGGAAGTACCTCGCCGGGACCCCGGCGACCCTCGGGGAGGTCGAGCTCGTGGGATCCACCCTCCGGCATCCGGAGACCCTCCTCGGCGGCCCTCTCCTCTTCGGGTACTCGCCCCGGGGCGGGGCCCGGGCCGAGAGGAGGGAGATCGCCGGGTTCTCCGTCCTCCTCGGGGGGCCCCCGGCCGGTGCCCTGGACTCGTACCTCTCCGGTGGTGAGCCGGTGGCCGAAGGGGACTACCGCCGGCTCTCGGAGTGGCTCGTCGCCGGTGCTCCCGTCATAGGGCAGCACCCCTCCTTCCCCCACCTCATGTGCGAGCTCGAGACCGCGACGGGGTGCAGCCGGGCGGTCTCCGGCGGGTGCTCCTTCTGCACCGAGCCCTTCTACGGGCCGCCCCGGTTCCGGACGCCGGAGGAGGTCGCCGCCGAGGTGGCGGCCCTCTCGGCCCAGGGTGCCCGTCACTTCCGGCTCGGCCGGCAGCCCGACCTCCTCGCCTACGGCGTCACGGGAGGGGAGTTCCCCCGGCCGGACCCGGAGCTGATCCGGGATCTCTTCGGCCGGGTCCGGCGGGCTGCTCCCGGCCTCCTCACCCTCCACATCGACAACGTGAACCCCGGGACCATCGCCCGGCACGAAGAGGCCTCCCGCGAGGCCCTCGGGGCAGTCGTGGAGGGGCATACCCCGGGGGACGTGGCGGCCTTCGGGATGGAGACCGCCGATCCTGCCGTGGTGGCCGCGAACAACCTGAAGGCTGCCCCCGAGGAGGTGCTGCAGGCCATCCGGGTGGTGAACGAGGTCGGGGGAATCCGGAGGGACGGGATACCGGAGCTCCTCCCCGGCCTGAACTTCGTCATCGGCCTCGCGGGGGAGACGGAGGAGACCTTCCGGCTGAACGGGGCGTTCCTCGCCCGGGTCCTTGCAGAAGACCTCCTGGTACGGCGGGTGAACATCCGGAGGCTCATGGCCTTCCCCGGCACCCGGGCGTACGGGGAGAATACCCTCGGGCAGCATGACTGGTTCTTCCGGAGGTTCAAGGAGCAGGTGAGGAGGGACTTCGACCGGCCCATGATCGCCCGGGTCTTCCCCCTCGGGACCATCCTCAGGCAGGTCATCGTGGAACAGGCCGGCCCCCTCTCCTACGGCAGGCAGATGGGGTCATACCCGGTCCTCGTGGGGATCCCGCTCCCGCTCCCCGTCCGGACGGTCCTCGACACCATCGTCGTGGACTGGGGTATGCGGTCCGTCACGGCCCTCCCGTGCCCGGTGGAGGTGAACCGGCTCCCCCTCGCGGCCCTCGCCTGGATACCGGGGATCGGGAAGAAGCGGGCGGCATCCCTCGCTGCGGCCCGGCCCTTCCGGGACCTGGAGGCCGTCAGGGCCATCGCCGGGGAGACTCCCCTGGACCGGGCCTTCTCCTTCCGGAACCCGTGAACTGCCGGGGCCTACATCTCCCGGAGATCCATCACCTTGAGGACATCGGTCCGGGTCACGATGCCGGTGAGCCTCCCGTCTGCGACGATGGGAATGCGCCCGATGTTGTACCGGATCATGAGCCGGTACGCCTCGGTGAGCATCGCCGTCGGGGGCAGGGTGATGAGCTCCCGGGCCATGATATCCTTCACCTGTTTTGCATCCCGGTCGATCTCAGGCGTCCGGTGGACATCCTCAAGGGTGACCATGCCCACAAGGGTATCCCCGGCGAGGACGGGGAAGCCGAGGTGCTTGGTCGCGTACATGAGCCGGATCACCTCGGGCACCGGCATTTCCGGGGGGACCGTGACGAGGGAGGTGGACATCACGTCCGCGACCGCCACGTCCCTGAGGAGGACCGTGGTCCGGAGGGCCAGGAGCTCCTGGTCGCCCCCCAGGAAGATGAAGACCCCGATGATGAGGAGGATGAAGTTCAGGGAGAGGAGGCCGAGGATGATGAAGATGGCGGCAAAGACCTTCCCGACGTCGGCCGCGATCTTCGTCGCCCGGGGGAGGGGCATCCTCTTCGCGAGCCATGCCCGGAGCACCCTCCCCCCGTCCATGGGAAAGGCCGGGAGGAGGTTGAAGGCAAAGAGGATCAGGTTGAGGAGGGCGAGGTACCCGAAGAGGAAGACCACGACCCCCCCGACGGGCGGGTAGGGGATGAAGCGGACCCCGGCGAGGACGGCGGCCCAGGAGATGACGGCGAGGCCGAGGGAGGTTAAGGGCCCGGCGAGGGACATGGGGAGCTCGTCCCGGGGATCGGGGACCTCGTTCTCGATGGAGGAGACGCCCCCGAGGATGAGGAGGGTGATGCTGTTGATCTTGATACCCCTCCGGAGGGCGACGATGCAGTGGGCCAGCTCGTGGACGAGGACGCAGAAGAAGAGGGCGAGGGCCACGACGACCCCGAGGATGTAGGGATTCCATCCCTCGGTGATGAGGGTTGTATCCTGGCCGGAGAGCCCGAGGACCTCGAAGACGAAACTCGAGGAGATGGCGATGTCTATCCCGATGATGGCCGCAAAGAGGGGGATGGCCACGAGAAAGGACCAGTGGAGGAGGACCGGAATACCAAAGAGGCTCCCGATTTTGATGGAACCGGCCATGGCAGACGAGTATCTTTTTATTGTTTAAGAAGCTATCCTCCTCTGATAAGGATGATAACGCAGATTACCGAACTGTTCGGGCTCTCCGTGTACACTGATAAGGCGATCTACGTGGGGGACGTGGAGGACGTGGTCATTGACGTGGACAACAAGAAGCTCGATGCCCTCGCCATCGGGAACCTCAACCCCGACCTCGTGGACGTGAAGGGGTTCAAGGGCATCAAGGTCCCCTTCCGGATCATCAAGGCCATCGGAGATATCATCGTCATCCGCCACCTCTCCCCTTCCTTCAGGCAGGAGTAAGCCCGACGATAAGCACCGGCCCCGGTCCCCCGGGAAGAAGGGGACCGGCCCGGGGAATACCTGTTTTTCCATGCACGAGAGAGAGATCTTCGGGAACCTCGCCATCGTTCCCCCCATCTTCGTCCGGCTCGACGGCAGGGCCTTCCACCGGCTGGCGAGGGGCCTCCGCCTGGAGCGGCCCTTCGACGAGGACTTCTCCCGGGCCATGGTGGAGGTCTCCTCCCTCCTCCTCTCGGAGAGCGGCCTCTCGCCCCTCTTCGCCTATACCTTCTCCGACGAGATCAGCCTCTACTTCCCTGACCTCCCCTTCCGGGGCCGGGTGGAGAAGATCGACTCGGTCCTCGCCTCCTTTGCGGCGAGCGCCCTCACCATCGCCCTCGGGGCCCGGCATCCCGTCGCCTTCGATGCCCGGGTCATCCTCGCTTCGCCGGCCTATGCGCCGGAGTACCTGGCCGGCCGGCAGCAGGAGGCCTGGCGGAACCACCTGAACGCCTACTGCCAGGAGGCCCTCATCAGGGAGGGGATGCGCCCCACGGAGGTTGCCCGCCGGCTCTCGGGGATGCGGAGCGAGGAGCTCCACGAGTTCATGTTCGCCCGGGGGGTGAACCTGGCAAAGACCCCGGCCTGGCAGCGCCGGGGGGTCCTCGTCTACCGGAGGACGGAGCAGAAACAGGGGTACGATCCCCGGGCCGAAGAGCCGGTCGAGGTATCCCGGCGGGTCATCACCATCGACCGGGACCTCCCCGTCTTCTCGGGCCCCGGGGGGAAGGCCTTCCTCGAAGGGATCCTCGGCCCCTCGGCTTAAGGGGCCCGCGAGACGGCCGTTTTTACCTCAATCCCCTCGATATCCCAGCCGGTGACGGGACCCAGGTCGCCCTCTGCCCCTGCCTCCCCGGTCTCATGGATGAAAAGAGATCGTGCCCTCACCTCATCCCGGATCTTCTCTTCCCACCCGGACTTCACGAGCGAGGCAACCCGCGGATCTCCGATCTCTACATCGGCAATGACGAACTCCTCGACGGCCAGATTGAGCTTCCTCCGCATCTCCTGGAGCCTCCGGATCAGCTCCCTCGCGTACCCCTCGCCCTCGAGCTCCGGGGTGAGCCGGCTGTCCACGTACACGGTGCCCCCCTCGAGAGGTGCCGAGGTGAAGCCGTCGGGGAGGGTCCGGGCGAAGCTGACCTGGGCGGGGGTGAGCTCGTACGACCTCCCGCCCCCGGAGAGGACGGCCTTCCCGTCCCGGGTGAGGCGTTCCCTGAGATCCCCGGCGTCCGCGGCCTCGACGAGGGCCTTCACCCTCGGGGCGTCCTTCCCGAAGGCCGGGCCGATGAGCTTCATGACCGGCCCGGCCCGGGTGCCCATCCGGTCCCAGTTCCCCTCCACGACGGTGAGCCGCTTGGCGTTCGCCCGGTTCCGGGCGATCTCCCCGAGGGCCCGGAGGGCACCTGCCACGCCGGGCGACGAGGCCTCCACCACCACCTCGGCGACCGGCCAGCGGAGCTTCCGCCTGGCGGCCTGCCGGGCGTTCGCCACCGCGTCGTCGAAGGACCGGACCACGGCCATGGCCTTCTCGAGGGACGGGTCGGCGAAGGCGGGATCGGGCCGGGGCCAGTCGAGCATGTGCACGCTCTCCGGCTCTCCCGGGAGCCGGAGGTTCCCGTAGATCTCCTCGGCGAGGTGGGGGGCGAAGGGCGAGAGGAGCTGGACGAGGGTGCGCATGGCGAGGTAGATGGTGTCGTACGCCTGCCGTTTCTCCGGGGAGTCGCCCTCGAGCCACATCCGGGGCCGGACGAGCTGGACGTACCACCGGGAGAGGTCCGCGAGGATGAACTCCAGGAGGCCCCTCGTCGCCCGGTGGAGCTCGCAGACCTCCATGGCGCCCTCCACCTCCACGGCGAGGGTCGTGATCCGGGAGAGGAGCCACCGGTCCTCGGGGGGCATGCCGGGCAGGTCTGCGAGGATCCGGGCGGGGTCGAACCGCCCGTCCCCGTCTGCCGGCGGGGCGTACCCGTCCAGGATCATGTAGGGGAGGGGGAACCGGTACACGTTCCAGAGGATGTTCATGGCCCGGTTCACGGTCTTCACCCCTTCCCAGTTGAACTTCAGGTCGTCCCACGGGGCATTCGCCGAGAGGATGTAGAGCCTGAGCACGTCCACGCCCGCCTTCCCGATGACCTCGTCGGGGGCGACGACGTTCCCCAGGCTCTTGCTCATCTTCCGGCCCTCGGCGTCCAGGGCGAAGCCGTGCATGAGGACGCTCCGGTACGGCGACCGGGAGAAGGCGATGGTCGCCGCCCCGAGCTGGGAGTAGAACCAGCCCCTCGTCTGGTCCTGCCCCTCGGTGATGAAATCGGCGGGCCAGTACTTCCCGAAGG
>JAJRCS010000221.1 GCA_028678815.1 Methanomicrobiales archaeon
CCGGGAGCGGAGCACCGCGAAGTCGGGGCCGATGCCGATGGTGACCACCGGGACGCCCGGGTTCGCCTGGATGAGCCGGTCATGGATCTCCCCTGAGGTCTTTCCGGGTGGGGGGAAGGTGAACTTGTGGGCATGGAGCTCCACGTCCAGGAGGAAGAGGTGCACCCCGTTCCCGAGGGTCCTCGCCGCCACGTGGGGCATGGAGGCCTCCACCTGGTCGGCGATGGCGAGGTTCGCCTGCTCCACGAGGTGCAGGACGAGGGCCCGGTGCCGGTCCGGGTTCCCGGTCAGGCCGAGGAGTTCCTTCACGAGCTCCCGGCCATCGTTGAACCTGAGCCAGAACTGCAGGTAGTCCAGGGCGAGGGCGATCTCCTTGCAGTGCTCCTCGGGGTAGGCCTCTCCCGCGATGGCGAGGTACCGCGCCCGCTCGGGGGCCTCGGACCGGTCCCCCACGGCCGAGACCGCGGCGATGTGCCGGATGGCCGGCTCGACCCCCGGGAAGACCATCCTCGCCAGCTCAACCCCGAGCATCCCCGAGGTCACCCCGAAGTCGCCTCCCACGTGGTAGGGGTTCACGTGACCCACGAGGAAGGGGTCCACCACCTCGTCCGGGTGGTGGTGGTCCACGACGAGCATGTCCAGGTCGTAGACCGCGGCCATCCGGAGGGAGGGGATGTCCTCCTCGGTGGATCCGTTGTCCATGAGGATGATGAGGGGGAGTTTCTGGCCGTACCGGACGAGATCCTTGAGCGCGAAGTCCAGGTCCCGGGTGATGTCCTCGATCTCGTAGAAGGGGGCCTTGGAGGGGGACCGCTTGAAGAGGAAGGACGTCGCGTCATAGTCGCCCCCGTTCTCCCGGATGAGGGCGACGACGGCCTGCTCCAGGGCGACGGCGGCGGAGATCCCGTCGGCATCGGCATGGTGCCGGACGAGGATGGGCTGGCCCATGAAGACCGCCTTCCGGACCCGGCGGGCGACCTTCCGAAGCGCGGGGACGAGGGCGGTGAGGACCTGGCTCTCTACGAGAAGGGGCAGCTCGGGGGGCTCGGCCCGGGCCTCCAGGGTGAGGTCGATCTCCTCCCGGACATGGAGGGCCTCGTCACCGGTGAGGACGGCGAGGGAGGAGACCTCCACCTGGAGCTGGGAGTTCCGCTGCATGACCTCGCCCATCATGGAGACGACGTCCCCGAGCTGGACCTCGGGGTAGGCCCGGACCCCGGCCTCCACGAAGGCCGCGGCGTTCGCGAGGCCCTCGCCGTCCACGAGGGTGAAGATGGTGGGGCCGCTCGTCTGCTTGATCTGGGAGATCTCCCCGTGGACCTGGACGACCCTCCCGATGGACCTCTGGAGGTCCGAGAGTTTCACGGCGGCGGACTTCTTCACCACCATCTCGGTGTGGAAGACCGAGGGGGTCACCTCCTCGAGGTCGATGTTCCCGTTCGGCCGGATGCCTTTGACCAGCACGAGGATGGGGTCCTGTTCCTTGTGCCGCTGCTTGATATTGGACTTGTGGACGAGCCCCTTCACCCGGTCGTTCAGGAGGACGAAGGCCCCGAAGGTCGCGAACCCCTGGACCTTCCCGCTGTAGATCTTCCCCTCCTCGACCTCCCCGATGTCGCAGTTCGCGCCCAGCCGGTACACGATGACCTTGGTATCCCCTTCCATGTCGCTCTCTCTCCGTTCTCCCCTGTCCGGGGGATAGTCTCCCCTGCACCCGCGCCCGCGGAGGCCGGAGATCGTTCTACCTAGTACTCGCGTTCCTCCCTTTTATGGGTATACCCCGCAGGGGGCCACTCTCAGTCCCGGTAGGGTATCTCCAGCATGGTGAGGTCCGGGGGCGCGATGACCTCCCCCGGGAACTGCTTCCGGGCATCCTCGACATGCACCGCGGTGCCCGTGTACCGGGGGCTGATGTGGACGAGGGCGAGGGTCTTCACCCCGAGGGCCGCCGCCGCCGCCCCCGCCTCCCCGGCCGTGGAGTGGTGGACCTCCTCCGCACGCTCCCGGTCCCGGTCATCGAAGGTGGCGTCGTGGATGAGGAGGTCCGCGCCCCCGGCGAGGTCCCGGATCCGGTCCTCCACCGGCCGCGTGTCGCCCGTGTAGCAGATCCTCCGGCCCGGCCGGGGCGGCCCCATGACCTCCTCCGGGCGCACCAGGACCTCCTCCCCGTCGCGCATGACCCGCACCGCCTCGCCGCGCTGGAGCCGGCCGAAGAGGGGGCCGGGCTTCACCCCGAGGGCGACGGCCCTCTCCCGGTCGAACCGCCCGGGCCGCCCCTCTTCGGCGAGGACGAAGCCGAGGGACTGGATCCCGTGGAGCGTCGCGAAGGCATGGACGGCGTACCCCGCGAACTCCACCACCGAGCCCGCCCGGAGCTCCACGGACTCGATGGGGAACCGGAGGGTGGTCCGGGAGATCTGCCGCACCATGCCGGCGAACTCGTGGACGCCGGGCGGGCCGTAGAGGGTGAGGGGCCCGCTCCGGCCCATGAAGGAGAGGGTCTGGACAAGGCCGAAGACCCCGAGGAAGTGGTCCGCGTGCCAGTGGGTGATGAAGACCGCGTCCACGGTGAAGCCGGTCCTCGCGCGCATCATCTGCTGCTGGGCCCCCTCGCCGCAGTCGAAGAGGAGGGTATCGGACCCCCTCCGGATCATGATGCAGGGGAGGTTCCGCTGGGGCGACGGGAGGGCCCCCGCCGTCCCGAGGAAGTGGACATGGAGGGTCTCGCCGCTCAGAGGAACCACCTCCGGAAGACCGCGAGGCTCTTCCTCGCCTCGTCCAGGTTCCGGCCCTCCACCACCACGATGCCCCGGTACGTGCGGGCCACCGCCCTCCCCACCTCCTCCCAGGGGATGGTGCCCTCGCCGAGGGCGAGGTGCTGGTCGGCGGTCCCGTGGTTGTCATGGATGTGCATGTGGCCCGCCTGCGGGAGGACCGCGAGGAACTCCCGGACCTGCCCCACGGTGTGGGCATGCCCGATATCCAGGGTGAAGCCGGTGTTCTCCACGCCGTCAATCATCCCCAGGATCTCGTCGGGGAACCGGCAGAGGACCTCCTTCAGCCCGCCCATGTTCTCGAGGAAGACCCGGACCCCCCGGTCGGCGGCGTACTTCCCGATCTCGGCGAGGGCGGACTTCTGGAGGTTCCAGACCTTGTCGGGGAGGAGCTTCCCCATGGGGGAGAGGTAGCCCGGGTGCACGGTGACCCGGTCGGTGAGCTCCGCTGCCCCGTCGATGCAGGCGAGGACCTGCCGGACCGACTCCCTCCAGATGGGGTAGTTCAGGGAGGCGAGGTTCAGGTCGCTGTACGGGGCATGGACCGTGAGGGCAAGATCGGTGGAGGCCGCGATCTCCGCCACCTCCTTCACGTTCTCCTTTTTCTCGAGGGTGGAACTCCCGTCGGCCATCACCTCCCAGCCCTCGTACCCGATATCCGGGAGGCTGGACACCCAGCCCCGGTCCTCCCAGATCTTGGAGGAGGCCGAGAAGAAGGGTCTGAGGCTCATGTCCCCTCCCGGATCTCATCGAGGAGAGTCCGGGCCTTCGTCTCGAACTCCTGGAGGGTACCGTTATTCTCGAGGACCCGGTCGGCCTCCGCGAGGGCCCGGGCGAGGCCGAAGCCCTCCTCCCGCCGGTCCCGGTTCCGGAGGTCCTCTGCCCGGGACAGGTCGTCGCTCCTCCCCCGCGCCGAGGACCGGGCGAGCCGGCTCCCGAAGTCCGAGACGATCCCCACGAGGAGGAAACCGGTGAACCGCTCCCGGAACCGCTTCACCTCGGCATCGCCCCGGAGGCCGTCGATGAGAAGGAGGGGCGCCCGGAGGGCCTCGACGTCCTCTATGGTGAGGAGGGCGATGGCGTCCATGCCCCGCTCCCTCCGGAGCCGGATGGCCATTTCCCCGAGGGCGGCGTCCGAGGTCCCGAGGCCCGCCTTCGCCGCCTCCCGCCGGATCACGTCCCCCATGACCACCACGGGGATGCCCGAGCCGGCCGCGACCCGGGAGAACTCACCCTTGCCGCTCGCCGGATACCCGACGACCCCGATCACCCGCATAGACCACCTCCCCCTCCTCCCGGGTCCGGATCTTGACCACCCGGCCGACCCGGTCGGCGACCTTCCTGAGCTCGTCCCCCGTGAGGGGCTTCACCCCTCCCTCCATCCCCTGCTGGAGGACCAGGTCCACGCCGTCGGCCGTCTTTGCGATGTACGGCACCTCGTCCTCGTACCCCCGGAAGAGGGTCACCACGATCTCGAACTCCGGGAGGTCCCCCGCGAGCCTCGCGTCCCGGCAGAGGGCCAGGGACTCCTTCACCGGGTCCGAGTACTTCTCCTTCAGGAGGTTGTCGTACCGCTCCCACCGGGCCTTGATGTCGAGGGCCACGTGGTCCACGAGCTTCTCGGCAATGAGGGACGCGAGGACCTTCGGGAACACCCCGTTCGTCTGGAGCCCGACCCGGAGCCCCATCTGCCGGGAGGCCTCGGCGAGGGCCTTCAGCGGCACGGGCTGCATCGTCGGCTCGCCCCCCGAGAAGACCACGCCCGAGACGAGGAGCTTCGAGGACCGGATGAGGCCGGCCACCTCCTCGACCTCCCGGAGGTCCTCCCCGTCCTGGAGGGGGCGGTTGTGGCAGTAGGAGCACCTGACCGGGCAGCCCCGGAGGAAGACGGTGCAGACCGCACGGCCCCTCCAGTCGACGGTGGAGAGGGGGACGAAGCCCCCGAAGTTGACCTTCAGCGATATCACCGGGTGATTAAAAAATGCGGCGGCAGGTTTCATGAAGCTATGCGATCCGTAGTGGAGGTGATGGTCAGATCAGGAGAACGGATTCTCATCCAGGGACATCTTTCGAAGGATCGATGATTCCCTTCCAGCGTTCACATTTTGATCGGGCATCATCGCGTTCGCAATTGAATTTTCTACAGAACACAATTTTCCCCTCGTTCTCTTCACGGAGAAATATTTGCCTGTACTCACACCCTTTGCACGGGTTCATAGGGACCCTCGCTGTCTGCCCTGCCGGAGCATCGGATACCTTGGAACTCATCTCTCTTAAAGGTTTGAATAAGATGCCATGCACAGAAGGAAACCCGCAGGTCCCACCCCGCCTGATGGCGGTCGCTACTCCGCTGACGCTTCGTCGC
>JAJRCS010000034.1 GCA_028678815.1 Methanomicrobiales archaeon
GGTTCGAAAACCTGATGGTTTTCTCATCCGCCACCACCGCCACAGGCGGGGCGGCAGGTTCATCAGAACCCGACCTGGAGCAACCCGCCATCAGGCGGGGTGCGATATGGAGGGTTCGAAAACCTGATGGTTTTCTCATCCGCCACCACCGCCACAGGCGGGGTGCGATATGGAAGTTTCGTAAAAGGGAGGGTCCGTAGGACCCGACCTCGAGCGACGACGACCATTCCCAGGGGGAATGGGAGTGCCGCGACGAAGTCGCGGGTAAGTCGCGAAGAAACCGACCTCCTTGCGAGACGGAGTCATGAAGCCGCCCTCCGGCCTGCCCGGTTGCAGCCGGGAGCGATCCCACCGACGGGGGTACCCTGTTCCCGTGGGAAACCCTTGAAACGGGCTGAAATGCGAAGATAAGGCAATATCGCCGGGTTTCCGGGGACACCTGCCCGGCACTTTCGCCCCTCCCGCTCCGGATCTTTATGGCACGGTTTCTCACACGTCTCACCATGGAGTTCGAGCTGCACCCCTCGGTCACCCTCGAGAGCGGCACCTTCTCGGTCGTGACGGCGCCGGAGGAGCTCGTGCTCCGGGGGCTGAACGGGACGCCGGCCCTCTCCCGGTTCCTCTTCCTCTTTGTCTGCGGGAACTACTCCCGGCTCCTCTCCGGGATCCGGCGCCGCTCCACCCACTTCGAGGTCCGGCGGGCCTTCACCCTCTTCCAGCTCCTCGCCATCCTCCGGGAGGCGCACCACACCATCCTCTTCATCGAGCACGATCCCACCCTCTACGACGACGCGGGCGCCCTCTTACCCGAGGTGGCGGGGACCCTCGCCGAGGCGTCCCGGACCGCCCTCGTCGTCCTCTACGCCCCCCGGCCGGACCCCTCCCTCAGGATCCTCGCCCGCCGGGCGGACCGGGTCTTCTGCCTCGAGGGAGGAGGAGGGAACGGCGGCAGGGGGGGCCGGGGGGCGGCCCGGCCCGGCCGCCTTCTCCCGCCGGGCGGGGCCCAGACGACCCTGGAGGTGTTCGGGTGGGCCGGTCCTTCGAAAGCGTGAGGATGGGCGTTGCGGAGCTCGCCGGCCGGTGGCTCCGGGCCCGGCGGGCCCTCAGGCCGGAGGACCAGGTGCATGCCGAGCGGCTCGCGGAGATGGCGAAGCGGCACGCGAGCGAGGGCTTCGCCGCCTTCGACGACCCCCTCGAGGCCGCCGTCTTCTCGGTGCTCATCGAGATCCTGCGGGAGCTGGACGGGGACGATGTGGATCCTTGACTCCGCCTCCCGGGGGGGCCGGGCCATGGCATGGGGGTGCCGGGGGGAGGGGAGCCTCCCCCTCCCGGCTATCCCGTCCTTCCTCCTCCACCTCCCCGACCCCCACGGGCACCGGGAGCTCCTCGAGGGCCTCGCCGACCGGTACCCGGTCGGGGAGTGCACCTTCACCACGGTCTACGGCCCCCTCGAGGGGTACCGGGTCGCGGCCGGGCGGGAGGTGGCGGAGCAGGTGGAGCGGCAGACCCGGTGCACGGCGGACCTCTACAACGTCGACCTCCGGCTCGACCAGCTGGCCATGGCCGGCGCGGGCCTCGTCCCCTGCAGCTATCCCGGCGAGTCCCGGTTCGCCCTCGACTTCCCCGTGCCCCTCCGGGTGGCGGAGCTCGAGGCCCTGGGGAACCCCTACCGGGACGGCCCCCTGCCCCCCCTGGAGATGCGGGCGGAGGGGCGGCGGGAGCTCCTCGAGGGGCCGGAGCGGGTCCTCCTCGAGGACCTCTTCTCCCTCGCGGGGGACCTCGACCCCGACGTGATCCTCATGCCCTGCGCCGACCTCTGGATCCGCCGGCTGGTGGGCCGGGCCCGGGAGCTCGGCGTGGAGCAGACCCTGAGCCGGAGCGGCCGGTTCCGGCCCCTCGCCGGGAAGTCCTACTGGAGCTACGGGCGGGTGTACCACAAGGACCCCGCCCTCGTCCCCGATGGGCGGGTGGTCGTTGACACCGACCGCTCCTTCGTGTACCGGGAGGGGGGGCTCCCCGGCGTCCTGATGGCCTCCCGGCTCTCGGGCCTCCCCCCGAACCTCACCTCCCGGTTCACCCCCGGGACCCTCATCTCCTCGTACGAGGTGTACGAGGCCCTCCGGCGGGGGATCGCGGTCCCCTTCCGGAAGCGGGACCCCGAGGTGGCGAGGGGCTCCTCGGAGCTTGCCGCCTGCGACAAGGGGGGGATGATCTTCCAGCCCGACCCCGGCGTCTACACCGGCGTCCACGAGCTCGACTTCACCTCCCTCTACCCGGCCATCATCGTGAAGTACAACCTCTCCCCCGAGGTCCCGGACGGGAAGGGGCCGGAGGGGTTCCTCCCCGGGGTCCTCGCCCCCCTCCTGGACATGCGGATCCGGTCGAAGCAGCTGAAGAAGGCCTCGCCGGCCTACGCGGGGGTGGACTCGGTCCTCAAGTGGATGCTCGTCACCTGCTTCGGGTACACGGGGTACAAAAACGCCAAGTTCGGCCGGATCGAGGTCCACGAGGGGATCACCTCCCGGTCCCGGGAGATCCTCCTCGCCACGAAGGAGATCGCCGAGGGCATGGGCCTCTCCGTCCTCCACGGGATCGTGGACGCCCTCTGGGTCACCGGCGGGAGCATCGCCGGGTTCCGGGAGCGGGTGGAGGCGGCCGCGGGCATCCCCGCAGAGCTCGAGGCCTACCGGTGGATCACCTTCCTCCCCCTCGCCGACGGGAACGGGGCCTACAACCGGTACTACGGGCGGCTCGAGGGGGGAGGGATGAAGCTCCGGGGGGTCGCGGCCCGGCGGGGCGACACCCCGGCCTACCTCCGGCGGATGCAGGAGGCGCTCTTCGGGGTCATGGCAACGGCGGAGGACCTGGAGGATCTCCGGGGGCTCGACCCGGAGCTCCGGCGGATCCACCTCCGCTACGCAGACGGGCTCCCCGGGGCCGATCCCGGGGAGCTCATCGTCCGGCGCCGGGTGAGCCGGCTCACCTACGGCCGGCGGTCGCCGGAGGCCTCGGCGGTCGCGGCCCACCGGGCCCTGGGTGCACCGGTCGCCCCGGGCAGGGAGATCGGCTACGTGGTGACGGACGCCTCCCGGTGGCTCGTGGACGTGGACGGGGGGCAGGAGGGCTTCGACCGCGGCTACTACGCCCACCTCCTGGAGAAGGCCTGGGACGAGGTGGCCTTCACCCTGGACCGGGTCGCCGGGGAGGAGGAGGCGCAGAGCGGCTCCTCCTGTCCAGGGGGGGGGAGGAGGTGCGAAGCAGCTCCTCCTGTCCAGGGGGGTAGGGGCCCCTCTGGACTGGGTAGGGGCCCCTCTGGACCGGAAGAGGGCCCCCGGCCGCACGGTGGCACGGTACCGGCCGGGGAGGAGAGGGGATTTGAAGGAGCAGGTACCAGAGCTCCGTAGGCATGCGGCACAGGGAGACGGGTTCCTGGGACCGGAGCCGGGGCCTGACCGTCCTCGAGCTCCTCGTCCTCGTCGCCATCGTGGCGGGAGGGGTGGCCCTGGGTCTCTTCTGGGAAAGTACCCATCCCCGCGGGAGGACCCCCACGGGGATCATCCCCTACTCCGTGAAGACCGCCGAGAGGTCGATGGTGGTGGCGGGCGAGATCTACGGGTACCGGGTCCGGGACGGCAGGGCCGGCGATATCCCGGTGGGCTTCCCCCCGGACCCCCGGCCGGGGATCGACGCCCTCTCGATACCGGTCCAGCTCATCGTGGGGCAGGGTCCCCTCGATATGAGCTCGGTGGGGGTCGCGGTCCGGTCCCGGGGCGGGACGGCGGTCCTCATCCGGGACGAGAGCGGCCTTCCCGGCCGGTCCAGCTGGGCGGTGGCAGAGAAGGCAGGGGTCATGCCCCTCCAGGACGCCGACCGGGACAACCTCCTCGAGGAGCCGGAGACCTTCTGGATCCTCGTGGTACCCCCCGGGCCCCTGGACCCGGGAGGCCATGTCACCGTCACCATCTCGCCGGTCCCCGGGATCCCCCTCGTCATCGACCGGGACATTCCTCCCACCGTGAACCCGGTCACCCTCCTCTCCTTCTGACCGGTTCGTCGGCTGGGGACCGGGCTGTTCACCGGGGCGGCTCTTCGCCGGTCCATTTCGCTGACGGGTCCGGCTCCAGGATCCCGAAGACGTTTCCCTCGGGGTCCTGGCAGAGGGCATGGTACCCGATCCCGGGGATGGGCATCTTTGGGCTGATGGCCTTCCCGCCGAGCCCTGCCAGCTTCCCGAGGGCATCGTCGACGGACGCGACGCTCACGGTGTTCCAGGTCCCCTGCCGGGGATCCCTCCGGGCGATGGCGCCGTGGATGCCCGGCTCGCTCTCCGGGCCGGTGTTCACGAGCCAGTACTCGACCGGGCCTCCCC
>JAJRCS010000125.1 GCA_028678815.1 Methanomicrobiales archaeon
CATTTCTGATGAAATGCCACTCTTTTCACCTGCGGTGACCGGGGGCCATTTGTCACCTTCGGTGACCATGGGCCATTTCTCCCGAAATGTCCCTCCCTTTTTCCTTCGGAAAAAGTGCCGCGTTTCTTCGAAACAGCGGCTTTTTCACCTTCGGTGAACTGCCGCGTTTCTTCGAAACAGCGGCTTCTCCACCGATCAATCCATATCCCGGCACGTCCCAGATCTGTGCGATGGACAAGAAGAAGGTCAGGGACTACATGACCTACGACGTCGTGACCATCGACGCCCATGCCACGGTGAAGGATGTCATCGAGACCATCCAGACCACGAAGCACGACGGCTTTCCCGTGACCGACAACAGCGAGGTGGTGGGCTACATCTCGGCCCGGGACCTCCTCTTCGTCCACCCCACCACCCCCGTGGAACGGATCATGTCCACCCACCTCATCGTCGCCGACCCCGACATGTCCATCAACGACGCGGCCCGGGTCATCTTCCGGAGCGGGATCCAGAAGCTCCCGGTCGTGGACGAGACGAACCGGCTCCTCGGGATCATCTCCAACGCCGATGTCATCCGGTCCCAGATCGAGCACGTCTCCCCCGAGAAGGTCTTCAAGTTCATCGATACCCTCCGGAAGCTCTACGGCGTCGAGCCGAAGCTCCACCGGGACCAGGTGGAGATTGCGGGCCTCCTCCCCACCCAGACGAAGATCTACGAGGACGAGCTGGAGGGGAGGATGTACGAGATCAAAAAGGGCCTCGCCGAGCCCCTCATCGTCGTGAAGAGGCCGGGGCGGTACATCCTCGTGGACGGGCACCACCGGGCCATCGCGGCAAAGCGCCTCGGGATCCTGAACCTCGAGGCGTACATCATCGAGATCGACAAGGACATCGAGCTCGGGATGGAGCGGACCGCCCGGGCCATGAACCTCTCCTCCCTCGACGACATCAAGGTCATGGACTACGCCCGGCACCCCCTGGTCGCCCTCACCCACCGCCTCGTCCGGCACGGGTGACCGGGATCACCTAGGATCCGCCGATGCCTGCATCGTACTTCGGGTTGAGCACGTGCTCCCGGACGACGGTCTTTTCCCCGACGGTCACCTCGGGCCAGATCCGGGTCCCCGAGTGGACCACGACCCCGTCCCTGAGGACGACCCGGGGGCCGATGATGGTGTCGTTCTCGATGGAGCACTCCTCCCCCATTACCGTGTCGTTGTCGATGACCGACCCGCTGATGGTGCAGTTCCTCCCCACCACCACGTGGTTGTAGATGGAGCAGGAGAAGATCTTCGTGTGCCCCCGGATGGTGCACCCCTCGCCGATGGAGGTGTAGGGGCCGATGAGGACGTTCCCCTCGATGGTGGTTCCCGCCCCGATGGCGACCGGCCCGATGATCCGGGACTGGGACCCGAGGGTCACGGAGCCGGAGAACTGGACGGGGCCCGCGATCTGGGCGCCCTGGACATGGAGGTCCCCCGAGACGGCCATGTACGGGATCTCCTGGAGCTTCCACCGCTCCGCCTGCCTGAGAGACCGGGGGCTCCCGACGTCGGTCCAGTTCCCCCGGGCGAGCCAGCCCCGGAGGGTCTGCCCCCCGGAGAGGAGCTTCGGGAAGAGGTCCCGGGCGAAGTCGTACTTTTTCCCGTGGGGGATGTGGTCGAAGACCTCGGGGTCGCAGACGTACATCCCGGTGCTCGCGAGGTTCGAGAAGATCTCCCCCGGCCCGGGCTTCTCCTTGAACCTCTTTATGTGGTAGTTCACGTCCAGCTCGGCGATCCCGAACTCGCTCGGGTCGTCGATGGAGATGAGGCCGATGGAGGTGATGCTCTTCCCCCTCGCATGGGACCGGAAGAACTCCAGGAGGTTCACGTCGGTGACATGGTCCCCGCCCACCACGAGGAACCGTCCGCCGTCCAGGTACCGCTGGGCGTTCTTCACCGATCCCGCGGTCCCGAGCTTCGTCTTCTCCTGGACGTACCGGATGTTCGCCCCGAAGAGGGACCCGTCCCCGAGGGCCTTCTCGATGACCTCCCCCATGTACCCGAGGGTGAGGACCATCTCGGTGAACCCGAGGTTCGAGAGGTGGGAGACGAGGTGGGCGATGGACGGGATGTTCACGATGGGGATGCAGGGCTTCGGCCGCTCGAAGGTGAGGGGCCGGAGCCGGGTCCCCTCGCCCCCGCACATGATGCAGACCTTCATCGGTGGAGTATGGGCTCGGCAGGGTTATTAAGGGTGCACGTGCGGTTAAGGGGAGGGCTAAACCCTTAAGAGGCGACCCGGGATATCTCCTGAGGATGGCCGTCTTCGAGTGCAGCCGGTGCGGCCTCTGCTGCATGAACTTCGGGGAGCTCATCCGGATAGAGCGGGAGCTCTCTGACATCGAGTTCTACTGCCGGTTCCTCATCACGAACGAGCTCTTCCGGGCCCGGGTGATGCCCGGGTGGCGGGAGGCCTTCGCCGATACGGCCGAGGTGGATGCCCACCCGGCCTGGTGCCGGTTCCTCAGGAGATCTCCCGACGGGCGGGGGTACATCTGCACCATCCATGAGACGAACGCCTCCATCTGCCGGGATTTCCGGTGCTGCGTCATGCGGATCTATGACCGGTCCGGGACGCAGGTCGGGAAGGTGGGCGGGAACCGGAGCCTGAACACGGAGAACGAGGAGCTCAAGGCGATCTTCCGGGAAAAAGTGATGGGACTACAGGCCGGCACCCTGAAGGAATGGCTTGCGGCCGCGGCCTCCGTCCTCACCTCTGCGGGGTACCGGGTGGTGGTGTATGACGAGGGGTAGGCGCACCCTCCCCGTGGAGAGGGGTGAAGTGAGATGCCTCCCGGGGGAGCCGGTCATCGTGGAGAAGTGCCGGTTCTGTGTTCACTCGACGTCCTTCCGGATCAAAACTGCCTGGATCACCTCCCCGGCGAGGGCCTACTGCCTCCGGAGCAGGCCGGAGAAGGACGTGGACCTCTCGACGGTAGAAGAGGTGGAGTGCGATGACCTCGACGGAGAGGGCTACCGCTCCATCATGAGCATCCTCAGCTAGCGGGATGTCCCGGGGAAGAAGGACAGGATCGTCTCCATATCCAGGTGCGCCTCGAAGAGATCTGCCAGCTGGTCGTAGGGATCCGCTCCTTTCGGGACGTCCTCTGCCCCCTTCGCGGGACCCCCCGCCCTGACGGGGATGGGGCTCCCGCCCGGCACGGCCCCCCCTGCGAACCGGAGGCCCTTCCTCCCGTAGAGGAAGGAGAGGAGGGCCGTAACGGCCCCCTCGTTCTGGAAGAGGCCGTGGAGGTAGGTCCCGAAGACGAGGCCGTCCGGGGAGGCCGCCCCGTCACCGGTGAAGGCCTCCTCAGCCTCACCCGGGTCCGTCTCGCCCATGTGGATCTCGTACCCGGTCACCTCGCCCATGCCCGACAGGATGGGGCCGACCGGGCGGGCCCGGACCCGGACCTGCTTCGTGGTCTTCTCGTACCGGTCGAACCGGGTGACCACCGGGAGGAGGCCGATACCCGGGTACACCCCGTGGCCCCCCTCGATCCCCTGGTCCCGGATCTCCTTCCCGAGCATCTGGAATCCCCCGCAGATGCCGATGACCGGGATCCCCCGCTCCCCCGCCCGCCGGATCTCGGCGGCAGTCCCCGACTCCTGG
This sequence comes from Methanomicrobiales archaeon, assembly GCA_028678815.1. GTDB lineage: Archaea > Halobacteriota > Methanomicrobia > Methanomicrobiales > JACTUA01 > JACTUA01. The sequence continues at coordinate 3,655 of JAJRCS010000125.1, forward strand.
AGGATCCCGAGGTCCTCCACGGTGTTCTTCGTGCCCGGGAGGATGACGCAGTCATAGGCCGTGAGGCTCCGGCCGGGGTCCACGTAGTCCACGGGCACGAGGCGCTCGAGGGGCTCGAAGTCGGTGAAGTTGGAGATGTGGGGGAGCCGGATGACCGCGATCCGGACCGGCCCCCCAGCTGCCCTCTTGTCGGCGAGGGAGAGGGAGTCCTCAGAGGGGAGGGGGATATCTGCCCAGGGGATGACCCCGAGGACGGGAACCCCGGTGATCTCCTCGAGGATACTCTCCCCCTGCGTGAAGAGGGATGGGTCGCCCCGGAACTTGTTCACGATGATCCCCTGCACGAGGGGCCGGATGTCCTCCGGGAGGAGCTGGATCGTCCCGTACACCTGGGCGAAGATCCCGCCCCGCTCGATATCCCCGATGAGGAGGATGGGGAGCCGGAGGGCCCGGGCGAGGAGGATGTTGGCGATGTCCCGGTCGTAGAGGTTCATCTCGGCGGCACCCCCCGCCCCCTCGACGACGATATTCCCGTACTGCTCCTCGAGCTTCCGGTATGCCCCGAGGACCTCCCCGAGGAGGAACTCCGTCTCCCGGTAGTACTCCCGGATGGGGAGATCCCGGTACGGTCTCCCGTGGAGGACGACCTGGGAGACCCCTTCCCCCTTCGGCTTGAGGAGGACGGGGTTCATCTCCGCCCCGGGCTCCACCCCGGCCGCGAAGGCCTGGACCGCCTGGGCAATCCCGATCTCCGACCCGTCCCTCGTCACGAAGGAGTTGAGGCTCATGTTCTGGGACTTGAAGGGTGCCACCCGGATTCCCCGCCGGTGGAGCGCCCTGCAGAGGGCGGTGACGGCGATGCTCTTCCCTGCATGGGATGCGGTCCCGAGGACCATGAGGGACATGCAATGGAAGGTGTGCATGGGTTTTTATTAAAGGAGTGCTTTACACCTCACCGTATGGCTCTCACGGAGGCTGCCGAGCTCCTTCTCCGGTCCCGGTACGTGAACCCCGGTGAGTCCCCTGCCCAGGTCTTCCCCCGGGTTGCGGCCGCGGTGGACACGGGAAAGGCCGGCGAGTTCCGCCGCATCCTGGAGGAACTCCTCTTCCTTCCCAACTCCCCGACCCTCATGAACGCGGGGACGAACATCGGCCAGCTCTCGGCCTGCTTCGTCCTCCCCGTGGAGGACTCCATCGAGAGCATCTTCCGGACCATGGGCCACATGGCCCTCATCCACAAGAGCGGCGGCGGCACCGGCTTCTCCTTCTCCCGGATCCGGCCGAAGGGGGACATGGTGAACGGCACCGCGGGGGTCGCGAGCGGCCCGGTCTCCTTCATGGAGGTCTTTGACAAGGCCACCGAGGCGGTGAAGCAGGGGGGCCGCCGGAGGGGGGCGAACATGGGGGTGCTCTCCTGCCGGCATCCGGACATCCGGGAGTTTGTCGCATCAAA